>DAIPZX010000218.1:0-4457 GCA_036781995.1 Massilibacteroides sp.
AATAGATTACGGATATCCGAAAAAACACCGGTATAAGTAGCCGGATTGCTACGCGGAGAGCGTCCGATGGGAGATTGATCTACGTTAACTATTTTATCAATATGTTCAACTCCTTCTATTGCCTTATAGGGAAGCGGCTCTGCTAATGAATGATAAAAGTCTTTGCTGATAATCGGCTGAAGCGTATGATTAATCAATGTAGATTTACCGCTTCCGGACACACCTGTTACACAAATCAACATGCCCAAGGGGAATTGAGTCGTCACATTTTTAAGATTGTTGCCTGTTGCTCCAATCAGCTTTATAAACGAACCGTTACCTTTTCGTCTTACGGCAGGAACCTCAATGGTCATTTTGCCATTCAGATAAGCAGAGGTCATGGTGTCTGACTTTAACATCTCTTCCGGCGTACCTTCAAACACGACTTCGCCCCCAAGCCGTCCGGCTTTAGGACCAAGATCAACAATATAATCAGCGTTCAGCATCATATCCTTATCATGCTCAACCACAACTACAGAGTTGCCCGTATCACGAAGTTCCTTTAATGAGTTGATAAGACGAACATTATCGCGCTGGTGCAATCCGATACTCGGCTCATCCAGAATATAAAGCACATTGACCAACTGACTGCCAATCTGAGTTGCCAAACGAATGCGCTGACTTTCTCCACCCGACAAAGAAGCCGAAGCCCGATTCAATGCCAGATAATCCAGCCCTACATTCAAAAGGAACTTAAGTCTTGAACGTATTTCTTTCAAAATTTCTGTAGCAATCAACTTCTGTTTCTCACTTACGCGATCTTCCAGATTTTCCAACCATTCACTTAATTCCGAAACATCTACCTTAGCTAACTCTGCAATATTTTTACCGTCAATCCGATAATTCAGCGCTTCTTTATTCAGTCTGTCGCCGTTGCATTCGGGGCAAATCGTTTCCTTTATAAATTGACCCGCCCATTTCTGCGCTGAAGCTGATGCCTCAGTCTCCTGCTGCATCAGAATATATTTAGCCACACCTTCGTAGGTAATGAAATAATTTGAATTGCCAAGCGATTCATTCTTGATGTGAAGCCGCTCGTCTGTTCCATTCATGATTTCATCGATCGCCTCCTCGGGTACATCTTTAATAGGTGTCTTTACTGTTACACCGTACTTTTCACAGATTGCATCTATTTGCCAAAATATCAGTGAATTTTTATACTTCCCAAGCGCAACGATTCCTCCGTTATAAATACTGTGTGTCGGATCCGGCACGATCTTTTCCATATCCAGGAGATTGACCACACCCAGCCCTTTACATTTAGGACAGGCACCGTGAGGAGAGTTGAATGAAAAATTATGCGGAGCCGGTTCACTATAAGAAAGTCCGGTTATGGGACACATCAAACGCTTGCTGTAATGGCGGACTTCATTGGTATCCGCATTGAGCAACAGGATAAGCCCATCGCCTTGCTTCATCGCAATGCGTACACTGTCCTTCAGGCGCTTTTCATCAGAAACAGAGACAACCAGTTTGTCAATCACCACCTCTATGCTGTGCATCTTATAACGATCTAAACGCATGCCATGTATGATCTCACGCAATTCGCCATCCACACGGACATTCAGAAAACCTTTCTTGCGCGTCTGCTCAAAAAGTTCTTTATAATGCCCTTTACGGTTCCTCACCAATGGAGCAAGAATATAGGTTTTCTTTCCCTTATAATGCTCCAGAATCAAGTTCAGTATCTGTTCTTCGGTATATTTCACCATCTTTTCGCCACTCAGATAGGAGTAGGCTTCTCCCGCTCTGGCATATAATAAACGCAGGAAGTCATAAATTTCTGTCGTAGTGCCTACGGTTGAACGCGGATTTCGGTTTGTCGTCTTTTGTTCAATGGAAATAACCGGACTCAAACCTGTAATCTTATCTACATCCGGTCGTTCGATATTCCCCAGAAAATTACGCGCGTAGGCAGAAAACGTTTCGATATAACGCCGCTGTCCTTCCGCGAAAATCGTATCAAAAGCCAACGACGACTTACCACTACCACTCATGCCTGTTATAACAGACAACTTGTTACGTGGTATATCAACATCAATATTTTTTAAATTATGAACCCGGGCACCTAATACGGTGATCAGCCCTTCTTCTAAAGCAGTGTTATCATTCATTGTTCTAAATCATCCTACTATTTCGCAACCCAACGAGAGTCATGCACGACTGTATTGGGCGTTTTATAAAATAAATCCTCTTTTTCAGGAATATCTATATAATATGTTTTACCTCCTGTCACTAATTTCCGGTCTCTCAACCAAAGATTAAACCGTTTCAAATCGGCGTATGTTATGCCTTGTTCCTGCGCGAAAGCAGACAAATCCGGAATATCGGCGCTTACCTTCACCTGATTCATCCGGATAGGCTTGTATAAATCTTCGGTTTTAAGAACAAACCCATATCTCGCAGGCTGTTCGAAAATTTGTTTGATCGCCATCATTCTGTACACATAACGGGAAGTTTCCTCAACCAACCAGAGATCAAACGCACTATCCACATTTTGTTTTTGCAATTCTCCGGAGATACGTCCCATTCCTGCGTTATACGAAGCTGCGACATCCGTCCAGCTACTATATCTGGCATATGCCTTCTTCAGATAACGGCATGCCGCCTCGGTTGATTTCCGCACATGTCTTCTTTCGTCTATCGTGCCGGCAACAACCAAACCTTCGTCTTTTGCCGTTCCCTCTAATAATTGCCACATACCTACAGCACGCGCCGGAGAAGACGCCTGCGGATCCAAATGACTTTCAATCACAGCTAAGTATTTAAAATCATCCGGAATCCCATTCGCCTTCAATATAGGTTCTATGATTGGGAAATAACGATTCGCGCGCTTGATAAGCAACAGGGTTGTGGAATGGAAGTAAGTAAAACTGGATAACTCCCGGTCAAACCCCTCGTGCATATTATAACGGGTCAGGTCTATTTCCTCTCCACAGAACATAACCGAAGCAGGTATTTCCGGATTCAGTGTTATAGCCTGAGCAACATTCCCGGCAATGGTTTGATTACCCCCTTCGTCTATTTTCGCAGCATCATTCGAACCTAAAGAGATACAAGCCGAAAGACAAATAAATGTTCCTGCCAGATAACTGATTTTTTCTTTATTCAATAATTTCATTTCTTTCCGTTTTTGAACGAAGTATACTTATACTTCCTGTCTTTTTATGTGATTTTCCGTCAGCTCCCTTAGCTTCCAAAATATAAAAATAGACACCGGGAGCTACGTACTTACCTCCTTTTTTCCCATCCCATCCCAAATCAGGATTAGTCCAATAAAAGATTTCATTCCCCCAACGGTTAAATATCCAACCCTTGAATGAATTGATAGATTTATACTTTATTTTAAATTCATCATTGATGCCGGGTGATGCTCCCGGAGAGAATACATTCGGAACATCCCAGTAAAATTCACTGATTACTATTTCATAATCAGATGAAACATACTCACACTGCCCTGTTCTATCCAACACCTGCAATTGAACGGCAAACGTTCCCTCACGATCAAATAAATGTTCCACTTCGCTACCACGGTAAATAAATGGTGCTTGCAACGAGTCATTTTTGTTGTAGATCGTCCATGTAAAAGAGTTCGCCACCGGTTCATTCGCATAAGCGGTAAAACGGACTTCCAAAGGTGCCGAAAAGATACCATCTTCCAATATTTTAGGACCTCCTTCTCCATTGTCAATTAAAGTGGTATCTACAGCAACCAACAGTGCCGTTGTTGTGTACCAGTCTGAAGTCACCTGCTGCTCCACATTGAAATGACGGGCATACAAATCGCCCTTCAGCGTAAAGTCGGTATCCGAATAAGGGGCTTTTATATACTGTTCAAAAGGATTTCCTTTTATCGTATCTGTTTTTTGCTGATGGATAATCGCAATCGAATGCTCTTCGTTTCGCTCTTCGCTGGTATCATATGTCAATTCAAAAATACGGACGAGTTCGGTTCTGGTTCCCAGCGGTGTGTTATAATACATCGGAACAACTTGTCCATCGCCTTCCAGCTTCACCCGTTCGCAATCGCTAAGCGCCTCTGAGACACGCAGACTATTCAATTCCGCTTTATATTTACTATAATCAATAACCCAGACATACTTTGTAAATCCGGAAGTTTCTTTCACAAAATAGCCATAGCCTTCCTCCGGATTACTGACCACAGACGTTGTTCCGTTTTGCCGGGCAGCTACGGGCTCAGCTTCCTGCGCTCTTGTTTTATACCGAAACCATTGGTGGGAAGCAGAAGAAGAGGAATAACTGATTTCGACCCCACTCATTCCATAAACCAAATAAACATCTATGTCATTTTGTGTATTTGATTGGGCAAGCATAGGGGTTCCTGTCCCTCCTGTTATCGTATATTGGGCATATACATTATAAGAAACCAGTAATAAAATGATTAAAATACCTAAACT
>DAIPZX010000219.1:0-4454 GCA_036781995.1 Massilibacteroides sp.
GAAGAGCGAATCTTTTCGTATGAGAACGGCAAACAAATCTTTTGGTGAAGATGTGGGTAAGCAGCAAAAATATTCTCTCTTTCATTATAAACACCCTGTTTTGCTTTTCTATGGCAGCAGTGCTTTGGGTGTTCTGTCAAATATTCCTGATCTCTTCTTTCAAAATTCCTACAGCTTCGATGGAGCCGGAAGTAATGGCGGGGGATTATGTGCTTGTCTTTAAACCGACAATAGGAGCCAGGCTGTTTAATCTTTTTGAAGTGGGAGGAGAGGAGCCGGTCCGTATTTATCGCTTGCCCGGTTTTAAGCCTATCCGGCGGAATGATGTGCTGGTCTTTCATTTTCCTTGTCCGCGAGATTGGGGTAAGATCGAGATGAACCTGATGAGTTATTATATCAAACGGTGTGTCGGTATGCCGGGAGATACGCTTTCGATTGTTAATGGATTTTATCAGGTGGCAGGGGTGTCAACTGCTTTGGGGAATATGGCTTCACAGGAAAGGATAAGTTTACGGGAGCAGCCGACTTTTGAAGAGGGTGTATTCCGTTCTTTCCCATACGATTCGGTCATGGGTTGGAATATTAAAGACTTCGGTCCTCTTTTTATCCCCGAAAAAGGAGCTGTAATTCCCATGAACCGGAAAAATTATGTGCTTTATAAAAAGGTAATCGAATGGGAGCAGCAGAAAGCGTTGAGTTTGGTGAATGATTCGGTCGTGCTTCTTGGTGCTGAGATCCTCCACGCGTATCGTTTCCAAAAGAACTATTATTTTATGGCTGGTGACAGGGGAGAGGATTCGCAGGATTCGCGCTATTGGGGATTGCTGCCGGAGGAATATATAGTAGGGAAAACAGGGATTGTGTGGAAATCTGTTGACCCTTATACGGGTAAGTTTCGGTGGGACAGGTTGATGAAACGGATTGAATGAGGCGTTGATGGAAAAGTGGAAAGACTATATCGCTTATTTTCTTGTTGCCATCACAGGCGTACTGGTTTTATGTACGGTCTTTGAAAGCGACAGTAGTCTGGTGAATGGGCTTGTGATGGGGAAAGTGTTTTGGGCGCAACGGGTTATTCCTTTCTTTTGTCTGGCTGCCTTGTTGTCTGTTAGCCTGAAAAGAGGAAGTCGGTTTTCCTTTTCTTTGGTTGATATCGCTTTATTGGTCTTTGTTGGCTTGACGTATTTATTTTACGACCGTACCCTTGATCCCGAGCCGGACAAACTCCTTTTCGAGGGGCAATTATTGTTTTTGTGGTTCGCCCTTCGTGTTGCTTTATCCATCTATCCCGGACTAAAAAACTTCTTTTTGCTGTTGTTGCTTTGTATTGCTGCTGTTGAAGCAATCCTGGGAATCCAGCAGCTATACGGACTGCAAAGTTCTAACCATCATTTGTTTCGTCTGACCGGTTCGTTTTATAATCCGGGACCGTATTCCGGTTATCTGGCTGTATTACTTCCACTTGCTCTCTTCTGGGCTTTGAAAACAAAACGAGTGGCTGAGATTCCCGGATGTTCTTGCTATAAAATCCTTCATTATTTTGCCTGGTTGGTTGTAGCCCTTATTTTGATTGTATTGCCTGCGGGCATGAGTCGGACTGCCTGGATTGCTGCCGCTCTTTCTGCTGTCTGGGTTTATTGGATTCAGGCAATAGGCATACATAAAAGTAAAAGGTGGATAGGTGCACATAAAAAAGTAGCCTTAACTGCGTTGGCAGTCGTTTTTGTTTTATTGATAGTGCTTTCAATGGGTGTCTTCCTGCTAAAGAAAGATTCGGCGAACGGGCGCCTGTTGCTTTGGAAGATCACCGCTAAGGCGATCCCGGAACAGCCTTTTTCCGGAACGGGAATAGGAGGCTTTCCCGTGGCTTATGCCAAACAGCAGGCTGCTTATTTTGCATCGGATACTTATTCTCAGACAGAAGCCTTAGTAGCCGGCACACCGGAATATGCGTTCAACGAATTCCTTCAAATAGGAGTGGAGCGTGGCATACCCGCTTTGCTGATCTTTGTTTCTTTCATTGGAATCAGCCTGTATCAGGGCGTAAAAAACCGACAGTATGGAACTGTTGGCGGACTATTGGCATGCTGTGTGTTTTCCTTGGCGTCTTATCCTTTACAACTGCCGGAATTTTCCATCCTGCTGCTTTTCCTCTCTGCTATTGCTGTTACTGCAAGTAGGCGAAAAAAGACGATCAACAGCTTTTCTGTTCTAATCCCTGCTTTTGTTTTGTCTGCTATCATTTATAGTGTTCAGCAGGATGCGGGAAAGCAATACAGAGAATGGAGCCGCGTGCAACAATTATATACTAACCAGGCGTATGCAGTTGCTTTGGCTCATTACGAAGTCCTATATCCTTTTCTTAAACACAAACCGGAATTCCTCTTTGAAATGGGGCAATGCCAGAGTAAAATAAAACAATACGATGCTGCTGTGGTGACGTTGCGGCGAGCATCCCTGCTAAGTTCGGATCCGATGATTCATTATATGATCGCTAAAAACGAACAACTGAGAGGAAATTATGAAGAAGCGGAACGCGTACTCCTTTATGCTATCGACATGCTCCCGGAACGGATCTATCCTTATTATTTATTGGTACATCTGTATAACGAACCCCGGTTTTACGATTCGGATAAGTTGAGCGTTGCGGCAGACGCGGTATTGACAAAGGAACCGAAGGTTTTATCTACCGCTATACAGGAAATGAGAAAAGAAATCAAAATAATCATATCAGAAACATTATGAAACCAGTAATTATTTTTTTAGCCTTACTTTCTTTTATAAGTTGTCAAAAGAACAAAGAGGGGAAACACCTTCGTTATACTTCTTTTGAAGTTGCAGAATCACTACACGCTACAGCGATTGACCCGGATACCATTTTGTTTCGCTATCCGTTCCGGGTTAGTGTTCATGAAGATGTGGCTGTTGTTCTGGATTTGCACAACGCAGACCATTTTCTGCATGCCTTTTCTTATCCGGACTGGACACATATTGCCTCATTCGGACGCCGGGGGCAGGCGCCGGAAGAAATGCTATCTGCCGAAACGATCCGCTTTGTTTCGCTTGATTCAATCTGGACTGTAGACGCGAATAAAATGGAAATCACGCGTTGGCGTATTGATAAAGCAGAAAGAAGGGCTACACGTGAAGAAGCGATTGCTTTAGACAAACAACTGATCCGGACATTAGATTTTTGCTTGACAGACTCCGGTTTTATTGTGCCCGATTATACCGGAGAACATCGGTATAGTCTGCTTGATCAGACAGGTAAACTGCTTTATTCAGCCGAAACCATTCCCTCTGAAGAACCTTATACAGACCTTGCCCGACCGGCGCTGGCACAAGCGTGGAGAAGTTTTATCGATTACCTCCCCGGCAAGCAGCTCTTAGTGATGGCTACTCAATTAGGCGAGGTGCTTGAACTTTACGATTTGAAAAAGGGTACAAAGCAAGTGATCTATGGTCCAAGCGGAGCACCTGAATTCCAAATTCACGGAGGAGAAGCCATCCCAACGGGCATTATGGGTTTCAGTGATATACAAATAACCGACAAGTATATCTATGCCGTTTTTCATGGACAGTCATTCAAAGAGATCATGGAGACATACGAAAGAGGAGAAAAACCGGAAAGCGGAGGCCGCTATCTTTATGTCTTTGACCACCGGGGCAATCCGGTAAAACAATACACTTTGGATCATGCCGTCTACAGCATAGCGATAGATGAAGACAGAGGAATCCTGATTGCCACAGATGTAAACAGCGATAGTCCGATAGTTCGATACAATTTGTAACGACCGGATAGATAAACATGGAATTAAGGAAAAATAAGTTTTAAGGTATTTGCAGCAAATTGCGGGCTGATTAAGAAAGTAGCATATTGATAGCAAATTTGCAAAATAAATATCAAAACGAAGATGAATTAAGTATAGCCGAATTACAAGCATTTTAACATATCGGTGGATACTTACCTCTATTTTGAGACAGCGTGCGCTAAAACCGCTTTAAACGACCTTTTACGGGGTATGCGTTTTTTTGATTTCCGAAAAAATGGCAGTTTTATGGGCTTTTGAAAAAAGATAACTATGTTTTTGAAAAAGCATAACAGTGTCTCGTCAAAATCATAAGTATGAATTTTTAAATTCATACTTTGCCTTTTGATGAAAAATCGCACGGTTTTCACATAAACAAACGTATTTTCACATAAAACAGATGTGAATAAACATATTTAAACAGTTGTCAAAAATACAAAAAGATACAATATAGAAATATATTGTGTTAAAATGATAATTTCAACAACTTGCTAAAAAAGAAAACTATCCTCGCAATGACGATTCGGTGTTTGTAAATGTCCGGCAGATTCAGTTCCCTTATTCGACCTACATCCGACTGCAAATATAGGATTGTTATCGTTTTTTCTTTATATGTCTGCACAACAGAGAAGGATAATTATAACA
>DAIPZX010000220.1:0-4433 GCA_036781995.1 Massilibacteroides sp.
AACCCGCGACCCTAACCTTGGCAAGGTTATGCTCTACCAACTGAGCTACTTTCGCGATAACGGGTGCAAATATAGGAGTATTTTTGATTTTATCAAAAGATCATTCGCTTTTTTATGCGAAAAACAAGAGAATCACCCGTTACTGTTTACTTGTTTATTTTAATCCTGTTGCTTCCAACCATAAATTAGCCATCAACTGACGACCGGGTAAGTCTGGATGCACGCCGTCTCCGGACCAATAGCGTGCCGACGCTTGTTTCATTGCTGCATCAAAACCAGACTGATAAGGCACAAATACAGCATTGAATTCATCTGCCAGTTTGCGGGCAACCACTCTATATTCATCAAACATAGGAAACCATTTATCCAGATCGATCGCTGAACCTCCTTTTAAAGTAAATGGTTCGCCAATGACTAATTGCGCATTAGGTAATTTTTCTTTCGTATATTGAAGTAAAGCACGATAATCGTCTTCGTACACCTGAACAGTTCCTTTATAACCTCCGCTCAATGTATGCCAATAATCATTTACGCCGATCAGGATACTCACAACATCCGGCATCATGGAAAGGCAATCGATCTCCCAGCGATCGCGTAACTGAAACACCTTATTACCGCTGATTCCTTTATTATAAATTTTCAGTTGTTTGTCGGCATGCTTAGTCAGCAGATTTGTTGCCGTATAGAGGGGATAACCATATCCTAATTGTCCCTGCGAGTTACAGTTTACATCAGCCCGGTCTCGTCCGGCGTCTGTTATCGAATCTCCCTGAAAAAGGATAACACTATTCTTCTTCAGGTTAATTTTTGAAGCATTAACAGAGGTATTTTCCTGAATGGTTGCTTTAGCCAGCTCAGGGATCATCATTGCTCCAAAACTTACTGCAATTCCTTTCTTAAAAAAGGATCTTCTTGAATTTTCCATGGGTTTTATATTCAATTATTGATTAACAATTTTGTCTGTTCATTCCAACAGTTACACAAAGCTATAAAAAGTATATGGGAATTAATCTATTTTAGAGATTAATTCGGTAAACAACATAGACATAACATCAGCAGCCTTATTCGCGGCTGCAATCACATCCGCACCATCGTTCACAAAATCATCCGCAAAATGATAGCCTTCATTCGTAATGACAGACATCCCTAACACATTGATTCCTGCATGACGGGCAATAATTACCTCGGGCACAGTACTCATTCCGATCGCATCGCCACCCACTTTACCATAAAAAGCATATTCTGCCGGAGTTTCATACGTAGGACCTGTTAATGCAACATAAACACCCTTTTTCAGTGGTATTTGTTTTTCTGTCGCTATGTCTTCCATTAGCCGGATCAATTCGCGATCATACGCTCTTGTCATATCCGGGAAACGAGTGCCGAAGTTATCATTATTAGGTCCAATCAACGGGTTAGGCATCATATTAATATGATCGCGAATCAACATCAGATCGCCTACCTTAAACGATGTGTTTATCCCCCCTGCAGCATTAGAAACAAGCAACGTTTTAATCCCAAGCAGTTTCATTACTCGCACCGGATAAGTTACTTCCTGCATGGGATATCCCTCATAATAATGAAAACGCCCTTGCATGGCCAAGACTAATTTATTTCCTAACTTACCGCAAATCAGATTTCCTTTATGCCCCATCGCCGTAGAATGCCTAAAATGAGGTATCTCGTGATAAGGAATTATGATTGGATCTGCAATTTTATCTGCCAAGCCACCTAAACCACTTCCCAGAATAATCGCTATTTCCGGCAAAACAGGTATTCTTCCTGCTAAATAATCCGCTGTTTCTTTGTATTTATGATCCATGTCTTTCTATTTTATCTTGCTATTAAATTATATGCTATTTGGGCAGCCTTGTCCATTATTTCATTTTCGTTGGCTACCGTTTTATTCTCCATCAATACCTGTCCGTCACAAATAAGCGTGTCAACACAATTCCCATTCGCGGAGTAGATTAAGTTAGAAACAAAATTAAAATTCGGAACAAAGGCCGGGGTATGCAAGTCTATTAACGATAAATCCGCCAATGCTCCTTCTTCCATACGACCGGCGTCTACATGCAAGATTGAAGCGCCTACCGCAGTTGCCGACTCCAGCATTTCGTCGGCAGACAAAACTACGGGATTTTCACGCCAACCTTTACCCAGCAAAGCGGTCAGTTTCATAACCTCGACCATATCCAGATTATTCGATGAAGCGCAACCATCTGTTCCCAACCCCACACGTATGCCGCGTTTCTTCATCTCATCATACATAAAACGAATGCCGGAACCTAATTTCATATTGGAAGCCGGATTATGAACCACACTTACACCATGGTCAGCCAGCAATTGCATTTCTTCTTCGTCCACATAGATTCCATGCGCCACAACTAAATCAGGAGATAACACCCCTAATTTATGCAAATACCGCACCGGCGTATCTCCAAATTGTTTTATTGAAGCTTCCACCTCACCTCTTGTTTCCGACAAATGAAGATGAACAAGTAGCTGATTAGACGAAGCAAACGCATGTATCCATTTCAACAATTCACCGGAAACCGTATAAATAGCATGCGGCCCGATAGCATAAGTCAGTCGATCACTATACTTACCCATAGAAAGGAACAAAGCCTCGCTTTCCCGCTTACACTTTTCAGTTAATTCCGGTTTAAAATAATCAAAACAAGTGCCTGACAAAACCGCCCGAAGCCCCATTTCTTCCACAGCCTGAGCCGTGGCATGAAAGCCGGTGTACATATCAAAGAATGTCGTTGTTCCCGTCTTGATCATTTCAAGACATGCCAGTTTCGCCCCCCAGTAAATATCTTCTTCTGTTAGTTTCGCCTCATTCGGCCAGATCCGATCTTCCAACCAGGGTTTCAAAGGCATATCGTCTCCAAAACCGCGAAATAAAGTCATCGCTGCGTGCGTATGACAATTCACCAGCCCCGGGATAACCGCTTTTCTTTTCCCGTCAATGATCTTATCCGCTTGCTTATTTAAGTCTTTTCCGATTTTTACGATTCTGTTACCTTCAATATAGACATCGGTCTGTTCTTGATTCCATTCTACGGATTTTATCAGCAAACTCATATTCAGCAAAATTTAGCTTTCATGTTTTTAATTTTCTCTTCTTTTATACGATTCAATAAAGCAGGCAGTTTTGTACGCTTCACCGCCGCAAACGAATAGCTTTCTCTCACTTCCACAAGCCCCAGGTCTTCTTTGTTCAACTCTCCTTTCTGAAAGAGAAAACCCACAACATCCTTCTTGCTTAACTTATCCCTCTTTCCTTTATTGATCGTTAAGGTGATCCAATCGGATGGAACAGGTGTTTTGACTTGCCCGGGAAGGAAAAATTCATCCGGCACAGGTATAATATACTCAGGCACAAACTCTTTTTCGTTCAATATAAGATAAGCATCCCCTTCGGCATGCATACGTGCCGTACGTCCATTACGGTGAATAAACGATTCTTCATTAACCGGGGGATGGTAGTGTATCACATTCTTTACTTCGGGAATATCTAACCCACGGGAAGCAAGGTCTGTCGAGATCAAAACTGTAGTCGAACCATTTCTGAATTTAGATAAGACCCGTTCCCGATCCAGCTGCTCCATTCCTCCGTGAAAGCAATCATTATCCACACCTTTCTCCGTAAGATAATTACCCACTCGCTCCACAGCTTCACGCAAATTGCAGAACACCAGGGCAGACCCGCCTTTCAACTCACCCAATAAAGCATACAAGGTATCCAGTTTATCGGGCACAGGAGACTTCACCAAATGTATTGACAAGGACTTGTTTCTTTTCTCTTCTGTCAGGAAAGAAAGTTTCACCGGTGCTTGTATCCGAACAAACTCAGGGATATTAATCGCAGAAGTAGCGGAAGTCAACACCCGACGGCGCACACTCGCTAAATGAGCTAATATATCTTTCATCTCAGCGGTAAAACCAAGTTCGAGTATTTTATCAAACTCATCCAGGATCAACGTTTTTACACTATCCAGCGATATATTGCCACGATCCAAATGATCTAATATACGTCCCGGCGTTCCAATTAAAACTGCCGGAGCATGCTCCAAGCTTTTCTTTTCTGTTCGTATCGGATGACCGCCATAGCAACAGTTTACTTTAAAACCGGAACCAAGCGAACGAAATACGGATTCTATCTGAAGGGCAAGTTCTCGCGAAGGAGCGACAATAAGCGCTTGTATCGTTTTTGCATCACGCGACAAAGTGGTAAGTAAAGGAAGTAAAAAAGCTAATGTCTTTCCCGATCCGGTGGGGCTAAGCAATAGCATGTCTTTTGATGTTCCGGCATTGAAGACAGCCTGTTGCATCTCATTAAGAGTCTCAATCCCCGCGTTCTTCAACGCGAGGGAGACGACTTCATTTTCAATCATATTTTATTTGTATTCTCTGTAAAATTCCGC
>DAIPZX010000221.1:0-4429 GCA_036781995.1 Massilibacteroides sp.
GTTTTATAAACAAACTTTGGGCTTTGTCTTTATAATAATCTGTTTATTATCCGGCATAGCCCCTGCCATGGCTCAAGACGATTTCACGGCGGATTTTATAACAATCAACGGACTTGTAAGAGACAAAGACTCTAAAAGAAAACTTGAATATGTGAATGTTTCTATTCCGGGAACAAACATCGGAACCATTACGAATGCGGAAGGAGAATTTACAATCAAAGTCCCCACAATCCAAAAAGCGTCTGCCGTAGAAATTTCTCACATCGGATATCTTAGTACACAAATTTCCATAAATGATACAAGTCTATCAGACCTGAAGGTTTATCTGGAGCCGAATTCTAATGTATTGAACGAAGTTATTATCCGAGCGCACGACCCTCGTTTTCTGGTAGAAGAAGCTCTTAGTAAAGTACCTGAAAATTACAGTGATAAACACAGTATGTTAACCGGTTTTTATCGTGAAACAGCTCAGAAGGGACGTCGTTATATTAATATCTCAGAGGCTATCATTGATATTTATAAAACACCTTATACAAGAGAGGTAGACCGGGATAGAGTGCAGATCTATAAAGGACGTAAGTTATTAAGTCAAAAACGGGGAGATACGTTAGTAGTCAAACTCTTAGGCGGTCCTAACCTTTCTATCTTCCTGGATGTGGTTAAAAATCCGGATATATTACTTGATAATGAAACTCTCCCTTACTATGCTTTTCGTATGGAAGAGCCGGTTATGATTAACAATCGCCCACAATACGTGATCAGCTTCCAGCCTCAAGTAATTCTGCCTTATGCGTTATATTACGGCAAATTATATATCGATAAAGATAAGTTAGCTTTCACACGCGCCGAGTTCAACTTAAGCATGGAAGACAACAACAAAGCAACACAGGCTATTCTGAAAAAGAAACCGTTTGGGCTGAGGTTTAAACCTACAGAAGTTTCTTTCTTGGTCAATTACAAAGAGATAAATGATAAAACATATTTGAGTTATATCCGAAACGAAGTGCGATTCAAGTGTGACTGGAAACGACGCCTTTTCTCGACCAACTATACAATCATGTCGGAAATGGTCGTTACCGATATGCAAGAAGAAAACGTCACCAACATTCCCTATAAGGTATCATTCAAATCCAACCAATCGCTTTCCGACAAGGTTGCAGACTTTGCCGATGAGGACTTCTGGGGTAATTACAATATCATCGAACCGACAGAATCTTTAGAATCGGCAGTCTCCAAATTAAGGAAACAAAAGAGATAAAAAAAGTTCTTTTATTATACCTTTGGGGTATAAACATTTTATTTCGCACATTCATGTTAAACGATCTATTACTGTTGACCAAGATAAAGGAAGGGGATGTCAAAGCATTTGAAAAGCTTTTCAGGTCTTATCATACCCCTCTTTGTCTCTACGCGGCAAGTATCACGGGAAGCGTGGAGGTAGCGGAAGAAATTGTTCAGGATCTGTTCTATTATTTTTGGAAAGAAAAACAACGGCTTCCCTCCTTCAGCTCTGTGAAAAATTATCTTTATCGTGCCGTGCGAAATGAATCCATACAGTTTCGGGAGCATCTGAACGTTAGAGATAAATACAAAGATGCAGTACTGAAAAAAAACACAGAAGTATCTACCTCAGACCCACAAGAAGGTATGGAATACAAAGAACTGGAAGAGCTAATCAACGCTACGCTACGGAAACTGCCGGAGCGCCGTTTGAAAATTTTCCGTATGCACAGGTTTCAAGGGATGAAATATGCGGAAATAGCCTCTACCCTATCCATATCAATCAAAACTGTTGAAGCGGAAATGAGTAAGGCGCTACAAGTATTACGAAAAGAAATAGAAGATTACATACATACAACATGACACAAATTCAATATAATAGCAAAACAGACATAGCATGGAACCGGCTATACGATCGGATAGAAGCGGATGATTTGCTTTCGGATACTAAAAACCAAAAAGTAGAGAAGATACTTCGGCAGGCGTATTATAAATGGGCGGCAGCCATTGCCCTTATTTGTATTTCAGCAGCCACACTGATTTTTACAACAAAACCGGATATGGCAGACAAGGGCAATCTGCTGACTTTAGAAAATAAAAAGGGAGCCGTAACACTTGTCACCACATTGGAAGATGGTTCTATTGTTTATCTTGCTGGTGATACAAAACTGGATTACCCTTCCCATTTCGAGAAAAACAAACGTGAAGTTTTTTTAAGCGGGAATGCACTGTTCGATATAAGCGGAAATAAAGACCGCCCTTTTCTCATCGACACGAAAGAAATACGGATAGAAGTATTAGGTACTTCATTCTATATTAAAGATAAGATTGACACCACTTTTGAGTTGGCCGTTCAGCAGGGTAAAGTAAAAGTTACTCATAAAGAAAACGGTGCGGAACGAATTGTAGAAGCCGGACAAACAATATGCTTATTATCTGATAAACTATCTGTATATCAAACAGAAGACAAAAATTTATTTAATCTTTATACTCAAAAAATACAGTTTAAAGACGAACCGCTTGAAAGCATTCTTCATGTAGTCAATAAAAAACTAAACAAAACAAGGTTGCAAACGACTCCCGAACTAAGCAAACGTCCACTGACGGTTACGTTTTCAAACAATTCACCGGAAAAGGTTGCTCAACTCATCTGTTTGGCATTAGATCTGACTTATGAGGAAAAAAACGGAATACTTCTGATCTCTGAAACGAATTAGTATAATAGATGTAGATGAAACCTTGTAATTCCTATATCCGTATGTTAGCTTTATGTATGTTGTTTTGCATCATTATTCCGTTGCAAGCTACAAACACAGGCGATTTGCTGGATACCCAAATTACATTTCCACAAACTAAAGGAACCATATATCAACTCCTTCATCTCATAACAGAACGGACGGACCTGTTCTTTATTTATGACAGCCATATCATTAACAACGAACAAGAATCCTTTATAGAGAAAGGAGAATACAGCATAAGAGAAGCCATACATATCATTACGGGAAACCCTTCTCTCGTCCTGCGTCAGATCGATGATCACATATTGATACATGCTCCGGAGAGAGAAATCATAACAACCCATAGCCCCCCCGTAGAAATAACAGAAACCCAATATTTCACAATTAGCGGAACACTCTATGACAAAATAACGCAAGAACCTATTATATACGCATCTGTAGGGATTAGCGAAGTCGGAATAGGTACAATTACCAATCAGGAAGGAGAGTTTCGTCTCCGGCTACCACAAGTCTTCCTGCAAGCCGAAATACACCTATCCCACTTAGGATATCTGCCTCAGGATATTACATGTAAATTATTAGCAGATAAACACAATACATTTTTTCTTGAACCAAATTCCATACCATTACAAGAAGTCGTTGTTCATGCGGTAAACCCATTAGACGTAATCAATGAAATGCTGGAGAAAAGGATAGACAATCATACGAATGCACCGGTCTACCTGACTACTTTTTACAGAGAAGGCATCGAACGAAAAAAAGGAATGATTAGTCTGAATGAAGGCATATTCAAAGTAGTTAAAACACCTTTCCACAGCCGATCCTCCGATCAGGTAAAACTTCTGAAAATGAGAAAAGTCAGCAACGTGCACGAAAGAGACACGCTTGTCACCAAAATTAAATCCGGCATAAACGCCTGTCTGATGTTAGATCTGATCAAACAATTACCGGATTTTCTACGCGCAGAATCAGAAAGTCCCTATATATACATTCATTCTGCTATAACAGTTATCGACAACAACCTGGTAGATGTGATTAGCTTTAAACAAAAAGAAAGCTTTAAAGAACCACTATACCAAGGAGAAATATATATAGACAAAGACAGCAGAGCACTATTAAAAGTCGAATTTGAGATTCAGCCTGAATACATAAAAAAAGCCACCAACATGTTTGTAGAACGAAAAAGCAGAAACCTGCAAATCACCCCACAAGAAATAAAATATACCGTATCCTACAAACAATGGAATGACAAATACTATATCAATCATGTCCGCGGCGATCTTCAGTTCCGAATCAAAAAGAAAAGGCTACTCTCCTCCTCCACTACCGTTCATACCTGGTTTGAAATGGTAACCTGCAAAATCGAAACAGAAGACGTATCCCGTTTCACCCGTTCAGAAACCCTATCCACCCGGACTGTATTTGCCGAAACCCGATTCGAATATGACAACAAATTCTGGGGCGATTTCAACATCATCATCCCCGAGAACGAGTTAAGCGAAGCCATCCAAAAAATTTCCTCCAAGATAGAAGAAACCGACCAATAACCTTCTTTTCTCCAAGAAAAACAAAAAAACAAATTTCTCCCTCTCCAAATTTGGACTATAAAAAAAAACATCTATCTTTGCACCCGTTAAAAACAAGGTGCCATAGCTCAGTTGGTAGAGCAAAGGACTGAAAATCCTTGTGTC
>DAIPZX010000222.1:0-4416 GCA_036781995.1 Massilibacteroides sp.
ATTTTTGTTTGCTTATAGGTTTTGAGAGTTTTTATTAGAAAATGATAGATCAGCTTACGATAGACCGGATTCTTGATGCAGCCAATATTGTGGATGTGGTTTCCGAGTTTGTTACATTGAGAAAAAGAGGGGTTAACTATGTGGGGCTATGTCCGTTTCACGCGGATAAGACCCCGTCTTTTTACGTTTCTCCTGCTAAAAATATATGTAAATGTTTTTCATGCGGAGAGGGAGGTACGGCTGTTCATTTTGTTATGAAGCATGAGCAGATAACCTATTTTGAAGCTTTACGCATACTCGCCAAGAAATACAATATCGAAATACAGGAACGGGAACTTACGGATAAGGAAAAAGAAACCCAAAGTATCCGCGAGAGTATGTTTATTATCAATACTTGGGCGCAAAACTATTTCACAACCATTCTGCACGAACATACGGAGGGCAAAAGTGTGGGTTTGCGCTATTTTGCCGAAAGAGGATTCAGGGAAGACACCATCCGCAAGTTTCAATTAGGTTATAGCTTGGATCAATGGGACGCGCTGTTTAAAGAGTCGCAACGCAAGGGGTACAAACAGGAACTTCTGGAAAAAACAGGTTTGATTATCGCTTATGACAACGGAAAAGTAAACGACCGGTTTCGCGGGCGCGTCTTATTTCCGATCCATACGGTCAGCGGAAAAGTAGTTGGCTTTGGCGGTCGTATCCTGAAGAAAGATGAAAAAACGGCCAAATATGTCAACTCTCCTGAAAGTGAAATATACCATAAGAGTAACGAACTCTACGGCATGTATTTTGCGAAGCAGTCGGTTGTGAAAATGGATAAATGTTTTCTGGTGGAAGGATACACGGATGTGATCTCCATGCATCAGGCGGGGATAGAAAATGTGGTTGCTTCTTCGGGAACGGCGTTGACTCCCGGGCAGATCCGTATGATCCACCGTTTTACGAACAATATCACGGTGCTGTATGACGGAGATGCCGCCGGTATAAAAGCCGCCTTACGGGGGATAGATCTGCTGCTGGAAGAAGGGATGAACATTAAGGTGGTGTTGCTGCCGGACGGAGAAGATCCGGACTCCTTTGCCCGCAAAAATAATGCTGCCGGCTTTACCTCCTTTATCGAAAAGAACGAAACCGACTTCATCCGGTTTAAAACCGAACTTTTGTTAGGCGAAGCAGGAACCGACCCGATGAAACGTTCGGGCTTAATCACGGATATAATCAATTCTATCGCGATTATACCGGATGATATCGCGCGTACGGTTTATATACGTGAGTGCAGTTCGATGATGGAAATAGACGAGCGTCTCGTTCTTTCCGAGGTCAATAAACTTCGTTTGAAAAAACAAGCTTCCGTTCCGGTTCGTCCGTCTGCACCTCCTGTTTATACCCGAGGAGAGGCTGCGCCGGAGGCAAGTCCTGTTCCTCCCGCAGATATTCCGCCGATTTCGGAAGAAGAACTGGCGCAGTTGGATGGCGGTGGTTCGCAATCAGTCGAAAAACCACAAGAAACATTTATTCAACGCTCTCCCTATGAAGTCTTTGAGCTCGCTTTGCTACGCTATATCGTTCGTTATGGCGAATATGTATTATATGATTATACGGATGAAGAAACCAATGAACACATCACCATGCGGGTAGCCGAATACATTCATTTTGATATGGCACGCGATGATCTTAGCTTCATGACTCCTCTTTTTAAGCAAATGCTGGAAGAAGCGGCAGAGCGTTGTACAAAGGAAGGATTTATCGCACATAAGTATTTTCTGGCGCATCCCGATGCAAACGTAAGCAGGCTGGCTGCCAATCTGATAGACGATAAGTACGAACTCAGTAAATATCACTCGAAATACAGGGAACTGGAGCAGGAAGAAGATCATTTGGATCAGTATGTGCCCCGGGATTTGTATGCGCTGAAGGATGCTTATATCAAGCATCAGATCAAGCTCATCCAGCAGGCGATCAAGAAGGCGCAGGCAGAGGGCGATATGGATGAAATTATAAAAAAAATACAGGAAATGGCTAAGTTGAATGAAATAAAAGATGTACTTAGCAAACAACTTGGAGAACGAATTATATTAAAGATATAACCCCGATACAATTGGTATGAATTTTTTAGAAACAGAAGATGTCGTTAAGCAATATTCCGGTCATTTAGCACTGAATAAAGTAAGTGTTCAGGTGCCTAAAGGAAAAATTTTCGGTCTGCTTGGTCCTAATGGGGCAGGAAAGACCACACTAATCCGGATTATAAACCGGATTACGGCGCCGGATAGCGGCGTGGTTCGCTTTGATGGCCGGTTATCCCTCCCCGAGGATATTTACCGGATCGGGTATATGCCCGAAGAACGAGGATTGTATAAAAAAATGAAAGTAGGCGAACAGGCTGTTTATCTGGCACAGTTAAAAGGCTTGTCTTACTCCGTTGCCCGTAAGCGGTTGATTCATTGGTTTGAAAAGTTTGACATTATGTCCTGGTGGAATCGCAAACTGGAAGAATTATCCAAGGGGATGCAGCAGAAAATTCAGTTTATAATCACCGTGATTCATGAGCCGCCTTTGCTGATATTTGACGAGCCGTTTAGTGGATTCGACCCGGTGAATGCTGACCTGCTGAAGCAGGAAATACGCAACCTGAAAGAAGCAGGGCATACGATCATCTTCTCGACTCACAATATGGCTTCGGTAGAAGAAATATGTGATGATATCGCATTGATCAACCGCTCTCAGGTGGTGTTGTCGGGAGAGGTTTCGGAAGTGCGTAATCGTTTTAAAAGCAATACCTTTTTATTGAAAGTGCTCCCTTCCGCCCATGCCGTGGATTTAATTAATGACAGCTATACTATTCTGTCTGATATGACCGAAAGGGGTATTCGTACATTGCGTATCCACAAGGAAACGGAAATGAGCAATTCTGAATTAGTAGGGCTCCTCGCCAAGCAAGGCGAAATCCTGTCTTTTGCAGAAGAACTACCCTCCATGAACGACATATTTATTAACACAGTATCTACTCCAAAACCTACAGCCGTATGAGCAAAATCGGATTAATTATGAAGCGGGAATACTTGCGCAGAGTAAGCAAAAAGTCTTTCCTGTTGCTGACTTTCTTTTTGCCTTTCCTCTTTGTCGCCATGGTGTTTGTGCCGCTTTGGCTCTCTACTATTAAAGGAAGTGATGTGTATAATATTGCCGTTCTCGATGATACCGGAAAATACGCCGGTTTATTCCAGAATACGGAAACCTATCGTTTTCTGCAGGGCGAAAAGTCTATCGAAGCGTATCGTCAAAGTGCCGATAAAGAGATATTTGCCTTCCTGAGCATAACAGACGATTTATTGACGAATCCGTCTGCTGCTATTATTTATTCGGAAAAACAGATTCCGGGAGAACTAAGTCGTCTTGTGAATCAGGTTATTGCACAGGAACTGGAAGAGGAGAAGATGGCTTCTTTCAATATTCCTAATCTGAAAGAAATCATTCAGGAGTCTAAAATCAAGTTCAATGTGCAGACTATTAAATGGAGCGCTGACGGAACCGAAAGTAAATCATCTTCTATGGTGGCGTCTGTCACCGGCATGGCTTTTACACTGCTGATCTATATGTTTATCATGATCTATGGCGGTATGGTGATGCAGGGGGTGATGGAAGAGAAAAGCAACCGTATTATCGAAGTTATTATTTCGTCTGTACGTCCGTTTGACCTGATGATGGGAAAAATCATAGGTGTTTGTTTTGTCGGACTCACTCAATTGTTTCTCTGGGGTATCCTGACGATGGCACTGCTGTTAGGCTCTCAACTGATTTTCGGAATCGGGATGAGTCCGGATATGCCTGCAATGGGTATGATGAATCAACCGGGAGCAAATATGCCGGATCTTGTTGCGGATAATGCCGAGTTGTTTGAAAGTCTCAGTACGATCAACTTTACGCAAATAGGTGTGTGTTTTGTGCTTTTCTTTATCGGTGGCTATCTGCTTTACGCGTCTTTGTTCGCCGCAATTGGATCGGCGGTTGATTCGCAGGAAGATACACAACAGTTTATGGTGCCGATCACAATATTGATGGTCTTCGCTTTGTATGCCGGTGTTTACAGTATGGAGAATCCGGACGGTCCGTTGGCGTTCTGGTGTTCGTTGATACCTCTTACTTCTCCGGTTGTGATGATGGTACGTTTGCCCTTTGATGTGCCTTACTGGCAATTGTTTTTGTCTGTGGGCTTACTGTATGGAACCTCGATTCTGATCACCTGGCTGTCTGCTAAAATATACCGGGTCGGCATCCTGATGTATGGCAAGAAACCGGATATCAAAGAGCTGATTAAATGGATGAAGTATAAATAAATACTTGAAAAATAGATAAAAAGAGCGTTGTTTCTTTTGTCTGACTTTCTAAATGGAATAATATGTACATATTTGG
>DAIPZX010000223.1:0-4398 GCA_036781995.1 Massilibacteroides sp.
TTATTTTTTATATAGATTATCGACCTTCAATCCATCTGTTCAAATGATCAACACTTGATATTAAGCTGATTCAAAACTGTCCTGATCTTTTCAAATGTGGTAATCCGTGTCGGCACTAAAGGCAGGCGCAATTTGTTTTCTATATATCCCATTGCATTCAGCATACTCTTTACTCCTGCCGGATTGCCATCGACAAACAAAAGATCAAACAGTTCGGTAAAACTATGGTGAATCGTACGGGCTTTATCGTAGTCGCCGGCTAAAGACAGACGAACCATACGGCTGAATTCACGGGGAAAAGCATTGCCTATCACCGAAATTACACCTATAGCTCCAAGCGTTATCAATGGAAAAGTAATTGCGTCATCACCGGAGATTACATTAAAATTCGTTGGTTTATTTTTAATAATATCATCCATCTGCGTGATATTGCCGGAGGCTTCTTTTACAGCGATAACATTTTTAAAGTCATGAGCGATCTTCAGCGTTGTTTCGGCTGTCATATTCACACCTGTTCTTCCGGGTACATTATATAATACAACAGGCAATTTCGTTGCTTCCGAAACCGCTTTATAATGCTGGTAAAGCCCTTCCTGAGAAGGTTTATTATAGTATGGAGTAACCGACAAAATCGCGTCAACTCCCGTAAAATCATCGTGCTTCAACGAATCGACAACCGAACGAGTACAATTCCCTCCCACTCCCAGCACTATAGGAATCCGGCTTTGAACCTTAGACACAATCAGGCTTACAACCTCCTTCTTTTCCTTTTCTGTCAGTGTCGGGGTTTCAGCAGTAGTTCCAAGCACAACAAGATAATCCGTGCCATTCTGCAACTGATAGTCTATCAAACGATTCAATGCATCATAGTCTACACGCTCATCTTCTTTAAACGGGGTTATCAATGCCACCCCCATTCCTTTTAAATTAATATTTGCCATGGAGATTTTGTTCTCTTCTTTATTTTTTTGTCATGCAAAAATAGAAAATAATATCATTTCGAGCGGATAGTTTGTAAATAAAATAATAGATATTCAAACAACTCAGCCGTTCCTTCGCCATCTGTCATAACGATTGAAAAATCATAGGCAGCATCATCCGAAAGGCGCTCTCCTACTTTAAATAAAGAGGGATGTTGAATCATAAGCACCTTTAGCGTATGACATTTATCACGACTCAGGTCAATCAGTATATCCGCCTTCACCTCTGCTATCCGGGAGCTGACAGCTGAGTTCGGTATTCCATACTTATCTACATCCCGGCTTTTGTTTACATAAATTGTCGAGGGTTCATCTTCTTTGATCACTCCCGAACAGGTTACACAACAACAAATCTGTTTTTGAGTCGAACGTAATTTCTCTACGATGGGTTCAATATTTCCCTTGTCTTCATTCCGATATAAAATCAAAACATGGTCAGCAGCGTCCCAAGAGCAAAATTTATGTTTTCTGGAACGGGCTGCATCAGTTAACTTCCGGACTTTCCGTTTAAAAATGTATTCTTCGAACAACATCATTCAAGCATTTCAATAAACTTTTCTTCATCCAAAATTTCTACACCAAGCTTAGCCGCTTTTTCCAACTTTGCAGGCCCCATATTGTCGCCGGCCAAAATAAAATCAGTCTTTCCCGAAACCGACCCGACATGCTTACCTCCGTGTTGTTCAATCATCTGCTTGTATTCATCTCTGGAATGTTTCGCAAATGTTCCACTAATTACAATTGATTTTCCGGCCAATTTGTCAGAACGCATAGCGACTGATTCTTCAGACACACTCATTTGCACGCCATACGCCTGCAACCGGCGCACCAGCTCCTTATTCTTTGTATTGGAAAAATAAGTTACCACACTCTGAGCAATACGCTCCCCTATCTCGTCTACCTCTATCAATTGTTCGATCTGCGCTTGCTGCAGATTTTCTATATTCTGAAAGGCATAAGCCAATTTTTTGGCAACAGTCTCGCCAACATAACGGATACCTAAAGCAAAAAGCACCCGTTCAAAAGGAACATCCTTCGACACCTCCATGCTCTTCATGAAATTTTCAGCACTCTTCTCCGCCCATCGTTCTAAACGAAGCAAATCGCCGGTCTTTACCGTATACAAATCGGCTGCAGTCTTGACGTAACCGGCGTTATATAAATCGTCCACCGTCTCAGGACCTATATTTATATTCATCGCCTTTCGAGTCACAAAGTGTTCTATACGCCCTTTTATCTGAGGCGGACAACCTGTTTCGTTGGGGCAATAATGAGCAGCTTCCCCTTCCGGACGGATTAACGGAGTGCCGCACTCCGGACATTTCGTAATAAAACGCACCTGTTCTCCGATTAATAAAGGACGGGAATCTGAATCTACTCCCACAATCTTGGGAATAATTTCGCCCCCTTTCTCTACGAACACCCAATCACCTATATATAAGTCCAGCCCGGCAATGATATCGGCATTATGCAGCGAAGCCCTCTTCACAACCGTTCCCGAAAGCTGAACGGGCTCGAGATTCGCTACGGGAGTTATCGCTCCTGTCCTTCCCACTTGGAAAGAAACGGAATTCAGACGCGTCGTTGCCCGTTCCGCCTGAAACTTATAAGCAATCGCCCAACGCGGACTCTTTGCCGTAAACCCGAGGTTTCGTTGTTGACTTAATGAATTCACTTTCAGCACAACGCCATCGGTGGCTACAGGCAGATTCTTACGCTCCTTATCCCAATATTGCAGATACGAAAACAGTTCTTCGGGCGTAGTACATTTACGAATCACATCAGGCACTTTGAACCCCCACGAACGAGCTGCTTCCAGATTTTCAAAATGACTCCCGAACGGCAAATCTTCTCCTAACAAATAATAGAAATAGGCATCTAATTTACGAGAGGCCACAATAGCCGGATTTTGCAATTTCAATGTCCCGGAAGCCGCATTGCGCGGATTCGCAAACAAAGGTTCCTCCTGCTCTTCCCGTTCCTTATTCAAACGTTCAAACTCCAACCAGGGGAGCAATATTTCACCTCGAATCTCAAAAGATGCCGGAAACCCCGAGCCCAGCAACCGCAGCGGAACAGAACGAATAGTCTTTACATTTGCAGTCACGTCATCACCTTTTGTTCCATCTCCTCGCGTCACGGCACGAACCAGCACACCATTCTCATAAATCAGAGAAATAGAAGTTCCATCATATTTTAATTCCGCAACAATTTCAAAAGGTTCATGCAAAAAACGCGCCGTACGCTCGTAAAATTCCCGCACTTCACTTTCAGAATAAGTATTCCCGAGCGAAAGCATAGGATAGCGATGCGTCACTTGCGCAAACTCTTTCGACAAATCACTACCTACCCGTTGCGTTGGAGAATGAGGGTCTGCAAATTCAGGATACGCTGCTTCCAGAGCCTGCAACTCCTTCATCAATGCATCAAATTCAAAATCGCTAATTTCCGGCTGCGAGAGAACATAATAATCATGATTATACTTCTCCACCATTTTCCGTAGCGTCTTAATCCTATCTTCCGGAATCTTGTGCATAGTCTTTCAATTACTGTCTTTTTAGGTTTAAAGCCTACTTTCCCGGTCTGCCGTAACGGAATATGGACGTCGTTTTCCCAAATATCCCCCTTTGCTTCGACCGTATATCTTCCACAATATAAAACGCGTTCGGATCAAAATCACGAACGATCTCTTCTACGTTTTTCCCAAATTTTCTGTCAAAAACAGACTCTACAACATCGACTTTCGAAACAGCTCCCTGTCCCGACATGCAAGTAGAACCAAATCCTTCCGCATTCAGATTTTTCGTCAATTCCAATCCGTTTTTTTGCGTAAACACCCGAAAAAGAATAACACCAAAAGCAATCCGCTGCTCTATTAATATGCCCACAAAATTTCCGGCAGCATACCCGCCGGCATAAGACAAGTAAGCCATTAAATCATTTGCACGCCCCAAAACCTGGGAAATAACAACAATCCAGATAAAAACCTCAAAAAAACCAACAAGAGGAGCTTTATACTTCTCGCCTTTAGACACAAAAATAATTCGCAACGTCCCTAACGTCACATCACAAATACGTCCGAAGAAAATAATAATAGGTAATATCCAGGGAGATGTATCCAAAAAATCAAACATAATATCCAGCTTTTTAGAATGTTTATCGATGTAAAGATAGTGATTTTTCAGAAATGCCGTATTGCTCAAAGAATTGATCCGACCAAATCAGACAACAGCCATAATGAGCCGAAGTTATAAGAATCAGAGCAAACGCATTTAAAATAGCATCCAAAATAGCATCGTCATCCGTATTCTATTGCTTATTTTACTTTAGTTGCAACCTTTGCTAAATATAGGTCAAGTAATTTTCTTTATTTATCACATCAAATGTTGCATTCGGATATGCTTCTTTAAAAACTCCC
>DAIPZX010000224.1:0-4370 GCA_036781995.1 Massilibacteroides sp.
TAATCATGTATGTATAATTAATGAATTTAAAAAAAATGAAGAGAAGAAAATTTTTCGCGAATGCCGGAGTTGTTGCCTTGACTGCTGCCGCGTCTACCGGTTTTATGAGTGCGGCACTTCCCGCCGGTTTAAAAGATGGAGAAATCGTACATACCGTAATTTTTGATTTGAAATATCCGGTTGGTTCTCCCGAAGCAAAGAAATTCCTGACCGATGGCTATACGATCCTGACTAACATTCCGGGCGTACATGACTTTCAGGTTTTCCGTCAGGTAAGCCCGAAGAATGACTTCCAGTACGGATTCTATATGCGTTTCACGAATCAACAGGAATTTGATACGTATACGAATCATCCCGATCACAATAAATTTGTAGCCGAAAGATGGGAAACAGAAGTGGTTCGCTTTCAGGAATCGGATTTTCAAACGTTATAAAAAACAAACACCATGCGAACGATTGTCATATTATTATTCTTTCACTTGTCTGTTTTGACGGCTTGTACGGCTCAGAATACAAAAGTTGTAGCCGTTAAATCGGATAGTCCCGTATCGATTATTCGTTTTGATCAGGAAATATACGAGTTGATAGAAAAGGATGACAGTCTGCTGTTTCGGGAAATCGCGGAGCACTATCCCGAAATGTTTGAGACATTTGGTAAAGGCGTATTAAATATGCAATCGATCGATATGCCCGGCTTTTTAGAGCGATTGGTTAATTATTTTTCGGAACCGACTCTTTTATCCTTATATAAAGACGCACTTGAAAAATATTCGGATATAAGAGAAATCGAACGGCAGTTGGGTGACGGCTTTGCCTTTGTGCAGGCTAATTTCCCCGCGATCAGTATCCCGGCTGCTTATATGCATGTATCGGGACTAAATCAGAATGTGCTTGCCGGCGAAAAGGTCTTGTCTGTATCTATGGATAAATACATGGGTAAAGACTATCCTATATACGAAGCCTTTTTTTATGCGTATCAGCGTAATCTGATGACCGAAAAATTGATTGTTCCCGATTATATCGCCGGCTTGTTACTGTCGGAATACCCTTTTGAAGGCAATGAAAATGTATTGCTGGATCGCATGATTCAGGAGGGAAAGATAAAATACCTGCTTGAAAAAGCCTTACCGGAAGTTACTGCGAGCGAGCTTTTAGGCTATGTGGAAAAAGACATGGAATGGTGTGAGAAGAATGAAAAAATGCTTTGGCGGACAATTATCGGTAATAAGCAGTTATACACGCCGGATCAGATGGTTACGGCGCGTTATTTTCAGTCTCAGCCCAGTACATTCCTGGCAGACGGCGCGCCGGGTTATATCGGCGTATGGTTAGGATGGAGAATTGTAACTGCCTATATGAATGAAACAAATGCTTCCGCCGTTGAATTAATGCAGGCTAAAGCACAAGATGTTTTATCGCTGTCTAAATACAAACCGTAAAAATAAAAAAACGTCCTATTCTCACGAATAAGACGAATCTGATTACTAACTAAAATCTAATACCATGAAAAACACTATATTATTATAACAAGTGCATTTGAAAAAAGTTTTGTATAACGACAAGAAAAACTTATTTCAACCATTTATCTAACCAATCGAAGAATACCCGTTGGAAAAGGATGCCGTTCTGCGGTTGCGCTATCCAATGGTTTTCATCGGGGAAGATCAACATTTCTGCCGGTATTCCTCTTAGTTTGGCTGCATTGAAGGCGCTCATGCCCTGAGATGCCAGGATGCGATAATCTAATTCGCCGTGAGTCACCAAAATAGGGGTATCCCATTTCTCGACAAACAAATGTGGTGAGGTGGCAAAGGTTTTCTGAGCCGTTTTATTACTCTTATCCCAATAAGCGCCACCCATATCCCAATTGGCAAACCATAATTCTTCGGTTTCGAGGTATTGCTGTTCCAGATTGAAGATTCCGGCATGTGCAATAAAGGCTTTGAACCGTTTGTTGTGATGTCCTGCCAACCAATATACGGAGAATCCCCCATAGCTTGCGCCCACTGCTCCAAGACGATCTGCGTCTACATAAGGTTCTTTGGCTACTTCGTCAATGGCGGCAAAGTAATCCTGCATGTTTTGTCCTCCGTAATCTCCGCTGATCTGTTCCAGCCATTCCTGCCCGAATCCCGGAAGTCCGCGGCGGTTGGGCGCAACGATGATATAGTCATTCGCTGCCATCATCTGTAAGTTCCAACGATAGCTCCAAAACTGGCTGACGGTGCTTTGCGGTCCTCCCTGACAGTAGAGTAGGGCAGGATACTTTTTGTTTGAATCGAAGTTGGGCGGATAGACTACCCAGGTCAGCATCTGCTTGCCATCCGTTGTTTTTATCCATCTCGGTTCGCTTCTTCCAAGTGTCAACTGATCTATGATCGCTTTGTTTTCAAAGCTGATTTCTGTTGCTTCTCCGTTTTGAATATTTACGTTGAATACTTCTGTCGGAGATTCCATGGACTGGCGTAGTGCGATCATGTTATTGGCTACAATATCCATGCCTACATAGTCATACTGCCCGGTGGTAATCTGGCGGATGTTTTTATCCAATCCGATTTCCCAGATATGTGTTACTGCTTCTTTACAGGCGATATAATAGATAGACCGGCTATCTTCTTTCCATTGGAAATCGTCAGCATTATAATCAAAAGCACTGGTGAGGTATTGTTTTTCTCCTGTTGTCAGATCAGCAATAAAAAGGCGTTTCTTGTCCGATTCATAGCCGTCGCGCTCCTGGCTGATCCATCCGATATATTTACCGTCAGGAGAGAAGGAAGGCATTGTGTCATAGCCCATCATGCCTTCGGTCAGGTTGGTTGTTTCTTTGGTTTCCGTGTTGTAGAGGTAAATATCCGAATTTGTGGAGATACTGTAGGCCAATCCGGTTTTCTTACGGCTTGCGTAAGCTAATAGTTTGCCGTCTGCGCTCCAGGAGAAATCTTCCACACCGTTAAAAGGTTTCATCGGGCATTCATAGGGTTCACCTGCCATAATATCTTCTCCGGCGGTAACCGTTTTACCATCAAAAGATGCGATAAACGGATGGGGAATTGTTTCCACCCATTCATCCCAATGTTTGTACATGAGGTCGTTTACGATACGTCCGGAAGCCTTGGGAAGATCCGGGTAGATATCACTGCTTCGCTTACCGTATTTAATGTCACTAAAGAATAAAACTTTAGTTTCGTCGGGCGATAATAAGAACCCGTTTATGCTTCCCGGATGATCACTAACCTTTCTCCTGTTTGTTCCATCGGCATTCATTACCCATAGCTGTGAAGAACCGCCCTCACCGGATAAAAAGGCTATTTCGGAACCTCCTTTGATCCAGACAGCGTTTTGTTCGCTTTGAGGAGTTGCTGTGATCTGTTGCTTGCCGGAGCCATCCGTGTTCATAACGAATAACTCGCGATTACCTTTATTTTGCTCTATGCTCATAAACGTAACGCCATATAATACTTTCTTTCCATCAGGCGAAAGTTTAGCATCGCTTATCCGTGCCATACTGTGAAGAACCTCGGGAGTCATCACTCCGCCAGGAACCTTAACATCGACTTTCTCAATAAGAGGCATGTTTGCCTCCTGTTGCTTTTCCGGTTGTGCGCATGCACCTAATAGCACCGTAGTTGCCATCATAACTCCGATTGTTTTATTCATTTGAGTTGTAATATATTATAAGTTATAGTTGCGAATTTACTAAATATATTTATATCTTTGCATTACTAATTTAAGAACTGAACAGTATGAATAAGATTTGGTTATTGGGAGCCTCCATGTGTATGATATTAGCCTTCGGCTCATGTAAACCTAAGCAAAGTGCCTATAAAGCAGCTTACGAACAGGCTAAAGAGAAAGAGACGACAGCCCCTGTTGAGGCTTACGAGGAGGTTGATGAAGTTGTAGCTCCGGTTTCTAAACCAAGAACGACAGACGTTTCGACCCGGCAGGAGAGAATCAGAGCTGCTCAGGGTGAAGATGAAAGTGGTTTGAAACGTTTCAGTGTGGTGATTGGTAGTTTCAAGAATAAAACAAATGCCTATTCTTTGAAAGAACGTATGCAAGTAGAAGGATACAAAGCATTATTGGGCGAAAACGAACAAGGTATGTTGCGTGTGATTGTTTCCAGCTTTGACACGAAAGCAGATGCAATTGAAAGCAGAGATGCCATCAGATCACAATTTCATGATGCCTGGATACTTGAAAGACAGTATTGATCCGGCATACACGAATAACCGAAATTAAAAAAATAAGTTTATAGTATAATGAGCGACTCATTCTTTGGGTCGCTTTTTTATTTAGAATGGTATGAAGATAATAGATAAACAATTATTAGACAAAACATCGGAAGCGGCTAAACAGTCTCCCCGTTT
>DAIPZX010000225.1:0-4363 GCA_036781995.1 Massilibacteroides sp.
TAGGGTTTAACAAGAATCCGTTGATAGGATAAAGGAGTCCGGCAGCAATAGGAACACCTATTATATTGTAAATAAATGCCCAAAACAGATTCTGCCGGATGGTGCGAACCGTTTGTTTAGACAGGTTTATAGCTTCCGGTATTTTAGCCAGATCGGAGGATATGATTGTCATTTGGGCTACATCTATGGCAATATCACTCCCTTTACCCATAGCAATACTTAGGTTTGCCTGAGCCAGAGCAGCACTATCATTAATTCCGTCGCCTATCATTGCTACAATTTTACCATCTTGCTGTAATTCTTTTATAAAATCAGCCTTCTCACCGGGTAATACTTCAGCTTTAAAGTATTTTATTCCGACTTTTTCTGCTACTCTTTGAGCTGTTTGTTCATTGTCTCCCGTTAACATATAAACGGTAATCCCCAAACGGCTAAGTTGAGAAATCGTCTCCTGTGAATTTGGCTTCACATCATCGGATATGGCAATCACAGCCAAAGCCCGCTCGTAATTTGCAAACCAGATTATAGTCTTTGCCTCCAGCGTCCATTGCAGAGATTGAGAGATTAATTCGGCAGCTATTTGGATATTATTCTCAATAAGTAATTTCTGGTTTCCGGCATACCATACCTCATTATCTATATATCCTTTTACTCCTTTTCCGGTTATACTTTCGTATTGGGATATAGAAATGGGTTCCGTATTGTTAAAGTATTGAGTCACGGCATTGGATAAGGGATGTTCTGATGATTTTTCAAGACTGTACAAGATGTTTTTTGTGGCGTCATCGTTATTTAACCATAGAATACCAGTTACGGTTGGTTTGCCTTCGGTAATAGTGCCCGTTTTATCTAAAACAACCGTATTAATCGTTTTTGCAATTTCAAGGCTTTCCGCATCTTTAATAAGGATTCCTTTTTCCGCTCCTTTCCCTATACCAACCATAATTGCAGTAGGCGTTGCCAATCCCAATGCACAGGGGCAGGCTATGATTAATACGGTTATCAAAGCCAGCAGTCCGTGCATGAATCCATTTGCCGGATCAAGAAGCATCCATAATATAAAAGAAAGTATGGCTATGCCGATAATAACCGGCACAAAGACAGCAGCTATCTTATCTGCCAATTTTTGGATAGGCGCTTTACTTCCTTGTGCTTCCTGAACCATTCGGATAATTTGTGCTAACATGGTATTATTAGCTGTTTTTTCGGCATAAAAACGGAAACTGCCTTTTTGATTGATTGTTCCTGCAAACACCTTGCTCTTAGCTTCTTTTAAAACAGGGACAGGCTCTCCGCTAAGCGTACTCTCATCCACAAAAGAGCTTCCTTCCAGTACATATCCGTCTGCTGCAATTTTTTCTCCCGGCTTTACAATTAATGTATTCCCAACTTGAATATGGCTGACAGGTATCTCTGTGGATATTCCCTGTTCATTTACAACTGTAACAGCTTTAGGCTGTAGTCCGATTAATTTCTTTATTGCTAATGAAGTTTTCTTTTTTGCTTTTTCCTCCAACAAACGTCCTGCAAGGATGAATGTTATGATAACTCCGGCCGATTCGAAATAAACATGAGGGTGTATTCCCTGCGCTAACCAGAAGTCCGGAAAAAGTAAATTGGAAAGGCTAAATACATAGGCAACTCCCGTACTGAGCGCTACCAATGTATCCATATTGGCCGAGCGGTGTTTCAATTGCTTCCACGCATTGATAAAGAATGTTCGTCCAAACCAAAAAACTATAGGAGTGGCGAGTAGACACATGATTAGATTGGCATGAGGCATATCCATGAATATCATCCCGATAGCAATAAGCGGAAGCGATAAGACAGCCGCTCCAATGGTTTGATATTTCAATTCTTTGAACCTTTTCTTCTGATTCTCTTCCAACTCTATAGTAGGGTCTTCTTGCTGGTCGATTATCAGGTCGTACCCGGCATCGGTAACAACTTTGCGAAACGATTCAGGGCTTACAACTGAAGAATCGTATTCAACACTCAAAGTTGCCGATGCATAGTTTACATAAGAAGTAAGCACTCCGGGCTGCTCCTTTATCGCTTTGTCTATTTTAGCGGCACAAGCGGCACATCCCATATTCAATACCGGAAAAATATCTTTTTGGGTCATAATATTAAATAAATAAACTCATGTTGGATTTTTCAGCTCGCTCCAGGTAAGTGGCCACACCCCCCAATTGAACGTTGTCTAACAACTCTTCTTGTTTAACTCCCATCACGTCCATCGACATGGTGCAAGCTATCATTTCTACTCCCGAATCAATGGCTTGTTGTATAAGAGCCTCTAAACTGTCGATGTTTTTCTTTTTCATGATAAGGCGCATCATCCGACTGCCCATGCCGCCCATATTCATTTTGGAAAGAGATAGTTTACGGCTGTTTGCCGGAAGCATCATACCAAACATTTTGCCAAAAATATCTTTCTTTACGGAAGGTTTCTCTCTTTTTTTAATCACATTTAACCCCCAGAATGTAAAGAATAGGCTGACTTTTTTCCCGGTAGCAGCAATTCCATTCGCAATAACGAAAGAGGCTAAGGCTCTATCCAGATCATCACTAAAAACAATCATGGTCTTGTTTCCTCCCATAGAAACAGCCGGAACAGCCTGCGCTTCACGTACTTTTTCTACAGTAACAGAAACGATTCCCGCTTCGATTTTTCGTTCTACAAACCGAGCTCCGGTTATGCTGCACCAGCTTTCGGCATCTTGACTGAAAGCCCTATCTGTCGATTTAACCTCCAGACGCTCTCCTGTATCCAGTAAATCATAATGTTTTTTCAGTTGTATAATTGGACCGGGGCAGGCCAATCCGCAAGCGTCTACACGGATTGTTTTTGTATTGTCGGGATCGTGATTTATTGTATTTTGGTTCTCGTCCAGATTATCCGGTTCGTGGTAGCAAGATTGTTCACACACTACAGATGAATAGGTCTTAAAGCCTCCCGAAAGGTTATATACATTCGTAAATCCTTTCTGAGTCAATATCCTGTAGGCCAGATAGCCACGTAGTCCGATGGCGCAATAGATGATTATCCGTTTATCAGTAGGTATCTCATCTAATCTACCCCGCAGGTCATCTACAGGAATATTTACCGCTCCGTCTATACGATTCAGATTATATTCGTGTACTGTGCGAACATCCAATAGAAAATCCTTTGCAGGATCAATAGTTGCAATATCGCGCCAATGCACGATTTTCATCTTTCCCTTTAGTATATTCTCTGCTACGAATCCGGCGATATTCACAGGGTCTTTGGCCGACGAAAAAGGAGGGGCGTAAGCCTGTTCCAATTCCATCAGGTCGTAAATAGTGCCTTTGTTTTGTATGATTTGCGCCATCATCTCGATGCGTTTGTCTACTCCGTCGAAGCCAACAACTTGCGCCCCGTACAATTGTCCCGTTTCAGGAGCAAAAACTATTTTAATCGAAAGCGGAAGTGAGCCGGGATAATATCCGGCATGCGAAGAACTATGGGTATAGGATGAAAGATAGTCCACGTTCAGTCTTTTCAATACTTTGCCCGGAACTCCGGCAGCCGCAACTGTCAGGTCAAACACTTTGGCTATCGAGGTTCCTATTGTTCCCTTATATGTATGATTATTTCCTTCCAAAATATTATCGGCAACTATCCGGGCTTGTTTGTTTGCCGGACCTGCCAATGGAATCAGCGCAGGCATATCGGTTACCGGATTAGTTATCTCAACAGCATCCCCCACAGCATAGATATGCGCATCGGATGTTTGCATATATTCATCTACCCAAATGCCTCCAAGTGAGCCTATTTTCAAACCCGCCGATTGGGCTAATTGTTTTTCCGGTCGGACACCGACACTACATATAACCATATCGGCTTCTATCTGTTTTCCGCCATCGAGCAAGACATTCAAATGATTTCCGGTCGTTTCAAATCCAGTAACCCGCTCTTTCAGCCAAAGGTTAATTTTTTTCTCCTTCAGATGTTGATGTACCATGGCGGCCATAGAGAAATCGAGCGGTGCCATCACTTGGTCACTCATCTCAACGATATTAACTTCTAACCCTGCTTCGTGTAAGTTTTCTGCCATTTCCAAGCCGATAAATCCGGCGCCCATTACTACCGCCCGTTTGGGTTTATGTTGTTCGATATAGTTTTTGATGGCATCCGTATCCGGCACACTTCTCAGTGTGAATATTCGGGGATTATCAATGCCGGGTAATGGCAGTTTTACAGGTTCTGCTCCGGTGGAAATAATGAGTTTGTCATAAGATTCAGTATACTCTTCTCCTGTTTGCAATTTCTTTACCTGTATGGTTTTATCCTCAGGAGAAATAGAGACAACTTCTGATTGTAACCGGATATCAATAT
>DAIPZX010000226.1:0-4342 GCA_036781995.1 Massilibacteroides sp.
CATCCGCCTGACCAATTTTTATTATCAATTTCAGGCTATCGGGAACAATTATAACCAGACGGTAAAAGCGTTGAAGACCAATTTTAGTGAAAAAAGAGCATTGGCGCTGCTCTATAAACTGGAAAAAACAACTATTGAACTCATACTTCTGAGTAAACAAATCATAGCATTAACCAAAGAATTTGAAGAAAGATGGTTGCAAAAATAAACAGGGGAAGCTCGCTTTATGGAGCACTCGTTTACAATCAGGAGAAGGTAAACGATGCTACTGCAAGAGTAATATCCTCCAACCGGATGATTACCAATCCGGATAATAATCCCGATAGAGCAATCTCACAGGCTATGCTTTCTTTCGAGAATTATCTCCTTTTAAATAAAAATACTGAAAAACCGATTCTCCATATTTCACTTAATCCCGCACCCGAAGATTATCTCTCCGACAAGCAATTTGCAGAGTTGGCTAAGGATTACATGGAGCGGATGGGTTACGGGGACCAACCTTATATAGTATATGTACACGAGGATACAGGTAGGCGACATATTCATATTGTCACCACCTGCGTGGATGAAAACGGAAACAAGATTTCCGACACCTACGAGTGGAACCGTTCAATGAAAGTCTGCCGGGATTTGGAGGTCAAATACGGACTTAAAAATATTACCGATAAGAAGAATGAACTGCTGGAACCTTATCTCAAAAAGGTTGATTACAGCAAAGGTGATATCAAAACCCAAATCTCCAATGTCCTTAAAAGTGTAAAAAACTCCTATCGTTACCAGACTTTCGGGGAATACAGTGCTATGCTTTCCTGCTTTAACATTGAAGCTAAACAAGTCAAAGGAGAACACGAAGGAGAGCCTTTTACCGGAATTGTCTATTCAGTTACGGACGATATGGGTAAACCTGTCAGCGCACCTATCAAATCTTCATTGATCGGCAAAAACTTCGGATTTGACGGACTGAACAAGCGGATGAAGCATAATACCAAAGAATTCAAAGCCGGGAAATGGAAACCCAAAATCCGGAATGAAGTGGTATTGGCGATGCACGGTTCGGGTGGTGACAGGCACAGTTTCATAAATCTGTTGAAAGGACGGGGTATTGATGTTGTTTTCCGTGAGAACGAAGAAAACCGGATATACGGAGTAACATTCATAGACCATAACTCAAAAGAGGTTTACAATGGTTCACGTTTGGGAAAAGAGTTTTCAGCGAATGTATTCAATCGCCTCTTTAACGAGCCTTCGGACGAGCCTCGGCTCCATAACGAGGCGAACGGCTCCAACCTTCAAAGAGACTCCCTTTCGGGAGACACTTCTCAGGTTTCCGAAACAATGGAGTCAGCCATCGAACAGGCATTCGGCATATTCAGCTTCGACCAGCATGGCGACAACTACGAAGAAGAAGCATTTACTCGCCGGATGAAAAAGAAAAAGAAAAAAGGCCGTTCGCGCGGTATATCATAAGTCATTTCTAACCATTTAAAAATAAAGTAATATGCAAAACGAAGACGATTTGAGAGGATTGGCGAAAGTAATGGAATTCATGCGGGCCATATCCATTTTATTTTGTGTAATCCATATCTATTGGTATTGCTATGAGGCGATACAGGATATGGGAGTAAACATCGGAGTTCTTGACAAAATACTCCTGAACTTTCAGAATACAGCCGGGCTATTTAATAATTTGCTGCTTACAAAGATGTTTGCCATAATCTTTTTGGCTCTTAGCTGCCTGGGAACAAAAGGAGTTAAAAACGAAAAGATTACATGGGAAAAAATCTATGCGGCATTACTATTCGGGCTGATATTCTTCTTTATGAATTGGTGGATGCTGGCTTTACCGTTTCCCTCTGTTGTAAACATGGGTTTATATACACTTACACTTACTATCGGATACATATTATTATTGATGGCGGGTGTTTGGGTAAGCCGGATGCTGAAGCACAATCTGATGGAAGATGTTTTTAACGAAGAGAATGAGAGTTTCATGCAGGAAACACGCCTTTTAGAAAACGAATATTCCGTCAACCTACCGACCAGGTTTTACTATAAAGGTAAATGGAACGACGGATGGATTAACGTTGTAAATATTTTTCGTGCGTCCACTGTTATTGGAACTCCAGGCAGTGGGAAGTCTTATGCTGTTGTAAATCAATACATAAAGCAATTAATATCAAAAGGTTTCGCCATCTATATCTACGACTATAAGTTCGATGATTTATCGGTCATCGCCTATAATGAATTATTGAAGAATCTTGATAACTATGAAGTAAAACCACAATTCTACGTGATTAACTTTGATGACCCCCATAAATCACACCGCTGCAATCCGATTGCACCGGAATTTATGACCGATATCAGTGATGCGTATGAGTCAGCCTATACAATTATGTTAAATTTGAATAGGACGTGGATTCAGAAGCAGGGCGATTTCTTTGTGGAATCTCCGATTATCCTACTGGCAGCTATTATATGGTATCTCAAAATATATAAGGATGGTAAATATTGTACTTTCCCGCATGCTATAGAATTATTAAATAAACCGTATGCGGATATTTTTACAATACTTACCTCATATCCGGCTTTAGAGAATTATCTTTCACCCTTTATGGATGCGTGGCGATCAGGTGCTCAAGATCAGCTCCAAGGCCAGATAGCTTCAGCTAAAATCCCTTTATCCAGAATGATAAGCCCTCAGTTGTACTGGGTGATGACTGGAAATGATTTTACACTGGACATTAATAATCCGAAAGAACCCAAGATATTATGCGTCGGAAATAACCCCGACCGCCAGAATATTTATTCAGCGGCATTGGGATTATACAACAGTCGAATTGTGAAGCTAATCAACAAGAAAGGCCAGCTCAAAAGTTCAGTGATTATTGATGAGTTACCTACGATTTATTTTCGAGGCTTGGATAACCTGATCGCAACGGCACGTTCTAATAAAGTGGCAGTCTGTTTAGGCTTTCAGGACTACTCGCAGCTGAATCGTGACTATGGGGATAAAGAAAGTAAAGTAATCCAAAATACTGTGGGGAATATTTTCAGTGGGCAAGTTGTTGGCGAGACAGCTAAAAACCTATCCGAACGATTCGGTAAGGTGCTTCAAAAAAGACAGTCTATATCTATCAACCGGCAAGATACTTCAACCTCAATCAACACGCAAATGGACTCCCTTATACCCGCATCTAAAATAGCGAACCTTTCACAAGGTATGTTTGTAGGCTCAGTGGCAGATAATTTCGGGGAACAGATTGACCAGAAAATCTTTCACGCCATGATTGTGGTAGATAACGAAAAAGTGGCGGCAGAAACAAAAGCGTATAAAAAGATTCCGGTTATAAATGACTTCAAGGATGAAAACGGAAATGATATTATGCAGCAACAGATTGAGCGTAATTACAACCAAATTAAGCGGGATGTAGTAAATATCATCGAAGAGGAAAAGGAACGCATACGCAAAGACCCTGATCTATGTCATTTACTTGGAGAAAAACCGGAAGAAGAAAATTAAGCATTTTCTTGATTTTCAACCAATAAAAATAAGAATAATACAAATAATATTATCTTTACGGGCAGAAACAAATAATAACTATTAAATCATCACAGTTATGAAACGTTTGATATACTTATTTACCATTCTTCTCTGTGTGGCATGTTCCACGGGAAGTTCCCCACTTGAAAAAGCGATTTCGGACTATAAACAAACAGACCCCAAAACGGGTAAACTCTATGAGCTTCACTTCAAAATGATTGAAATAGGAGAAGTGAAGAAAATAACTGTAGCAGACAGTATCAAAATAATGGAAGAGAGTTTCCGAGCAGAAAACAGCAAAAGGATAGAGAATTACAAAGAACAATTATCAACTGCCCAAAAGAACCTTGACCGGGAGAAAAGTGGTCGTTTTTCGAGTGCTACCATGATTGATGTCCATGAAAAAAACATCAAGGAATATGAAGCAAAAATAGCTGAAGCAGAAAATGTAAAACCCGATTTAAGTAAATATTCTTCCAGAAACCCGGAAGAGATACTTGCACAGGCTATCATTTGTACATATTCAATGGATGACCTTTCCGGTAGAAACTTTACTGAAAAGTCCGAATTTATCTTATCCCCGGATGGTAGTAGCGTATATGAAGCAAGAAGGATAAAGGAATAAAATCGATAATAATAAACACTAAAAACGTCTCAAATTTTGGGACGTTTTTTTTATATAAATACATAATCCCAATAAAATATTACCCACTACATCAATAACACCTCATAGCCCGGCCTCACCTGCCAAGTCCCTTTTGGAAAGATAATATGAATGAAGTTTCATCCACGTTCAGGCCC
>DAIPZX010000227.1:0-4318 GCA_036781995.1 Massilibacteroides sp.
CGTCTTAAATCAGAAGAGGAACTGAGCAGCACAGACACGGTAGCTCTTGAACAACAAAAAGACACCCTCCTCTCCCAACGCGAACAATTACTTCAGGAACAATTACGCTTTAGTGCCATCGGAAGTGACATCAAAGAACTGCGAGCTAAATTGACCGACAATACGCCTTGCCCCGTGTGCGGTAGTACAGCGCATCCTTATGCCTCAAAAGAAGTACACGCCAAAATGCAGGAGATGCAAAACAACATCATCGCTTTAACACAACAAACAAACACCTTAGACAAACAGTTAAAAAGTATAGCCGAAAAGCGTAAGCAGTTAGACAAACTTCGTGAACAGATAGTTGCAGCCAACAAAGGACTCACCGAAACCGAGAAATCCCGTAACGAACTTACGAATTCAATCAAATTATCGGATAGCCGCATCCAGCAAGTACGAACAAGTCTGAAAGAGCATCAAAGGGAATTAGACAGAGCCTTGTCTGCCACCGACATCCTTTTCGGCAGTGATCATTGGCAAGAAGGATGGAGGAAGAGTTCCGTCTCCTTTCGTCAGCAATTGACCGGCTTTGCCACCGAATGGCAGACCAAAGAAAAACGGGGACAGGAATTGGAGCAGTTATTGAGCGGGTTTAAATCGGAACAGAAATCTTATGCCGATTTTAGCTCTATTCTGCAAAAAGAATTTGCCATCGTAAAAGAAGAATACGAAAAACAGAACAACACGGTCCAGAGGCTGAAAGAAAAAAGGCAACTTCTGCTTAACGGCAAAGAAGCGGATAAAGTAGAATCCGAACATCAAACCCGCATTGAGCAAAAGAAAAAAGAAACAGAGCAACTTCAGCATACCTTAACAGAGCAATCCGAAATAGCAGAACAGGCACGCGGACAGCGGGAGCAGGTTGTCAAAGACCTCGCTGCATTAACAACGACCCTTACCGCAGCACAATCTGCATTAGAAGAATGGCTAAAGAAGTATCACGAAACTTCAGATGATCTATTGCCCGAAGAACGCTGGTCGAAAGCATTAGAAACCAAATCCGGCATCGACTTCCGCCTGCAAACCCACGAAGCAAACAAAAAGCGCATAGCCGGACTCAAAGAAGAATCCGAGCGCAGACAACAAAGCAGCAACCAATGGGCGAAACTGAATGAATTGGCCGGTTCGGCAGACGGAGCCAAATTCCGCAAGATTGCCCAATCCTACACCTTAGACCTGCTGCTCAGTTATGCCAACGTGCAACTACGCTCCTTCACCAACCGCTACCGGTTAGAGCGCGTACCCGACACCTTGGCTCTGCAAGTTATCGACGGCTACTCCTGTGACGAGATACGCACCGTACACAGCCTTTCCGGAGGAGAATCTTTTCTCGTATCACTCGCTTTAGCATTAGGACTATCCTCGCTATCCTCCAACCGTATGAAAGTAGAAAGCCTCTTCATCGACGAAGGCTTCGGCTCATTAGACGCCGAAACCCTGCGCGTAGCCATGGACGCCCTCGAAAACCTCCGCACCCAAGGTCGCAAGATCGGAGTTATCTCGCACGTACAGGAAATGACAGAGCGCATCCCCGTTCAAATCCGGGTGAATCGGTTAGACAATGGAAGAAGTGGAATTGAGATAAGCTAAAAATAGCAGTTATCATAGTTCTTGCATAAGAAACTCTTTCAGATTCATAGATTGTATGCCTTTATAATCATTACCGATTATCATATCATTAAGAGTTACCACATATTTGGGGTAGTTATCTTCTATTTCCATTAAATTTCCGAACTCCCGTTTTCTCGTCTCTTCTTGTATTAAGGTTAATGCAACTTGAATATAAAGTTTTTTACCACCTTTCTCTGCCATAAAATCAATCTCTTTATCCCCTGATTTTCCAACAAAAACAGTATAGCCGTTTTGCTTTAAATAAAGGTAGACTGCATTTTCCATCAATTTATGTATATCTTGAACAGCATTAAAACCTCTTATTGTATTTCTTAAACCTATATCTTCGAAATAATATTTTTCTCCAATCTCAAAGATTTTAAGTCCGGACACATCTGCCCTTAGCACTTTATGGACGAAAAAAGCATTAGTTAAAGCTTTTAGATAATTAATAACTACCTGCGGAGACATCCCGATCCTTTGAGACTTCAGATACTTACTTATGTTAGATGCTGAAAATAAGTTTCCTACATTATCTGCAAGATACGCCACAAGATTTTCCAAGAATGAGATATTTCTTATTTTCTCTCTTGCTACTACATCTTTGAGCAGGATTGTAGAATAGACATTTTGCAAATATTCAAATGATTGATCTCGTGATAGCTCTAAGTTTATAAGAAATGGCAATCCTCCCAAAGTCAAATATTTTTCTAATGTTTCCTGACTGTTTTCAAGTTTATGAAATTCGACAAACTCCTGATAACTCAACGAATGAATGTTAATCTCAATGTATCTCCCGGAAAGAGTCGTTGCCAATTCCCCTGATAGAAGATTTGCATTACTTCCCGTACAATATATATCACACTTTTTTTCGGCAAGCAAACTTCTTAATGGATCCTGGAATGAATCTATTTCCTGTACTTCATCGATGAAAAGATAATTAAGCTTACTGTCTTCAACTAAACGTTTTTGTATATAATTATATAAATCTGAAGATGTTCTTATCTCTCTGTATTCTTCCAGTTCACAATTAATGTAAATAACATTAGCATTAGCAACAGAGCCTTTAATTTCATCGATAAGTTGATGTATTATGTAGCTTTTCCCAACACGCCTTTGCCCGGTAAGAACCTTAATCACATTTTTACCGATGAATGGTCTTACCTTCTCTATATATTTTCCTCTACGAATATAACCGTCCGTCATTTCTCTTTTACTTAAAACTTTTTACAAATATAGAAAAGTTTCATTTATAATTGAAACTTTTTACAAATAAAAGACAAGCTTCAATCATAACAGACAGAGATAGGCTATCTGACAAAAACACTAAACTCAAATTTATACTGTGTACCTGTGTTTCATAAAAAAACTATTCCGATGCAACCACACAGTTTGCAGGTTTTCTATTTTTTCACTCTTTAAACAGTATCTGATAACTGCTTTATGCTTATTTTCACCGAAAATAAAAACGTAAAGCAACAACAATATGAAAGAAGCAATCATGATTTATTTATTGATAGGATCCTATAGTCCGGAAGATAAGACGGGTATTTTTGTTTATGGCTTAGACACGGAAACAGGTAAAACCGAATACATTAGCAGCGTATCGGGGGTGTCGAATCCTTCTTATCTGGCTGTTTCGTCAGATGAGCAGTTTGTTTATGCCGTAAGCGAAAGTGGAGAAACGTCTTCGGCAACAGCTTTGAAGTTCAACAAGACAGAAGGACGGCTTACCAAAATAAACGAGCAACCCACTCAAGGTGCGGATCCTTGCTATATCCTGACAGATACAGAACGTAATTTTGCGATGACCGCGAATTATTCAGGGGGAAACATCAGTGTATTTCCCATAGATAAGAACGGATCACTAAAGCCTGTCTCGCAGTTATTGAATTTCTTCCCGGAATCTCACTTACACATGGCTATCGCCTCACCGGACAAGCGCTATATTTTCGCAACTGATTTAGGTAAGGATAGAATATATAAATTTGAGGTTAAGCCGGATGCTACAGGCAAAGTTTTATCAGCCGGCGAACCGGAATTCGTCACCGTCCCCGAAGGAGCCGGACCACGCCATATGGTGTTTCACCCCAACGGAAAATATCTTTATTGTATCAACGAGCTGGATGGAACGGTTTCCTGCTTTACTTACCATGACGGACAACTCACCGGTTTTCAACAGATTGCTTCAGACACCGTGGAACACGAGAGAGGAAAAAAAGGAAGCGCGGATATCCATATCTCACCGGACGGCAAATTCCTTTATTCTTCCAACCGATTGAAGAATGACGGTATTGCGATCTTCCGCATCAACGAAACGAATGGCGAACTGACTTCCGTTGGTTACCAAAATACAGCTATACACCCAAGAAGTTTTATCATCACACCGAACGGCAAATTCCTGCTTGTAGCCAATCTGCACAGCAACCGGATTCAGGTGTTCAGTATCGATGCGGCATCCGGTCTGCTAACAGACACCAAACAGGATATCACAACAATCGATAAGCCTGTCTGTCTTAAGTTTATCCGTAAACCCTGAACAAATCCGGGTTTGCGCAAAGAGCAGACTGCTATAAAAAGATGAGCAGGGCGTATATATAGATTAGCTCTTTTATCCTATAAATAGTATCAATGATAATTATAATAGAATATTAGAATCTGTTCGTAT
>DAIPZX010000228.1:0-4296 GCA_036781995.1 Massilibacteroides sp.
AGTTCCATATAATAATCCGAACCGGCATTTCCTTTTTGTCCTGCCAGGGATTCAAAAGCGCCACGAATTTTGGCAGAAAAAACCTCTGAGCCTTTAAATAAATTTCTATGTTGATAATTCACACTTGCGGCAAAACCTAAATCACCGTTCGAGTTAGTCCCTTCTAAATCTGTTCCAAATCCTTGAATTTTAGCAGGTGACGTAAAAATATAGCTATTTAGTTTTAGTGTATCATTTTCTTCTACTTCATCAAAACGTATATTTACATTTCGCAATGCTCTGAGGGTCGAAAAAGAAGAATAAGTCATTTCCACATCTCGTTCATTATATAGTTTTCCCGGAGTAATATGGGTGCTATTATATAATACCGAACGGCGTATGGTTTGTCCATTGGCTCCATAAAGAAAATTCATTCCTCTATAATTCAAGGTATCTGTATATTGGGCGAAAATATCTTCATCACGCTGTTGCAGAACGTCAAAGTCATTGACTATATATACATCTTTAATATAATATTGCTTATGCTCACCCTCTTCCATATTGCCGATTGAATCAATTTTCCGATACGGACGCAAAAGCATTTCGAGTTCAACTTTTCTTCTCTCAACCGTCGTGTCAGCCTGATAAACAAGATAATCCCGGTTAAAAGCATAATAGCCTTGTCTTCTGAGCAAAGCCGTAATTCGTTGCCTTTCTTTTTCTAACTGATCACGGTCAAACAGACTTCCTGCCTGCACAACAGTAGTGTACTGGTCTAAAGATGATTGAAAAGGAGAGGTCAGCCAATTACGCTTAGGCGCAGTCTGACGGGCTATACTATCAATCCGCTGATCGTCCAGATCCATCGTGTAGCTGCTGATTAAATAAGGCTCGTATGTCTTGATATGATACGTAACAACCGCTTTCTTATATCTTGAGCTATCAATACTGCTGGTAACTTCTGCATTCAGATATCCCTTATTGATAAGATACTTGGTCAACTCATTAGCAGACTGTTCCACCAACATAGTATCCAATACAACAGGCGCCTCTCCTATCCTGCGTAACTGTTTGTTAATCCATTTTCGTTCGTTTCGACCCGACCAGTTGTAAACATACAACTGCCATTTCATCAGTCCGAAAGCTTTAAAATTAGGTTGCTGTCTCAGATAAGCATAATAGTCCAGATTTTTATTCGTTTCTCCCTCTGTCTCAAATTTCACTTTATCTAAAAGATATTCTCCTTCATGAACAAATTTAGTCGTGCTACAAGACGCCAGCAAAAGAAGCGACAAGAATATTTGAGCTATACGAATGGAGACAACTTTCATCTTTCAACCTATTATAGAGCAAATGTACTGGATTTAAAACAATTTCCTGTATTTTTGTTTTGTAAAAAGATTAAAGACAAATGCTGAGCAAAGCTAAAATTAAATATATACGCTCTCTGGAACTGAAAAAATTCAGAAACGAATATAAAACTTTCGTAGCAGAAGGCAACAAACTTGTGAGCGACATGCTGCCTTTTTTTGATTGCGAACTGCTGGTGGCAAAATCTTCCTGGATGGCAACACAAGGCGATATTCCGGCAAAAGAGCTTTTGGTGGCTAATGAAGGAGATATTGAAAAAGCCAGCTTGCTGAAATCTCCCCAGGATGTCATTGCCGTATTCCACCAGCCCTTATATTCATTAGACGAAATTAATTCCGAAACGAATCTGGTACTGGTGCTGGATGGCGTGCAAGACCCCGGTAATCTGGGAACAATCATCCGGTTAGCTGATTGGTTTGGCATCGGGCATATTGTTTGCAGTCACGACTGTGCAGATGTTTTCAATCCCAAAACGGTACAGGCAACCATGGGAGCTTTATCTCGTATCAAAGTGCATTATACCAACTTAGCAGCCTATCTCTCAAAGCAGCAAGTTCCTGTTTATGGCACCTTTTTAGACGGAGACAATCTCTATTCAAAAGAATTAAGCCAATCAGGCATCATTATTATGGGAAGCGAAGGCAGAGGAATACGACAGGAAATAGTCCCATACATCACAGAGAAAGTCTACATTCCTAATTATCCGGCAGATCAGGCTACAACAGAGTCTTTAAATGTTGCTATAGCCACAGCCATTATCTGTAGTGAGTTCAGGCGGAGGCAATCATTTCACAAAAAACCATAATCAAATAGGTTTCAAACATAAAAAAACAGAATTACAGTGAAGCTGCAATCAAAGAAGTTGATTTAAAACCACTTTATGTCCTGCCTTAATGCTGTCCGTTATGCCGGAAGTCTTCAGGTCAGCTAAAGATTTGATTTTGTCTGCGGTATCCAAAGTTGGGAAAATAATACCATCTTTAAATACTGTGCCGGCAATCTCTTCACACAAAGGATAAACACCAACAAACAAGTCATTATCATCCAATTCTATATAATGGAGAGGCAATAATTCTTTCCAGTAGATATAATGAGCAGCGATTCTACGCATTAAAATGAAAATTTATTCAGTAGTCAATGTGTCTTTTGGCACAACTGCCGTAACACCACTTCCGTAGTTATACTTCATCAGGTTAATACTATCCAGATAGACCTTATAATAGGCGCTATCCGTATTATCCAAACGAATATAACCATAAACCTGCTTAATCTGTCGTGTAGGCAAACTCTTTAAAGCAATTTCCTGATAGCCATCCTGCCTTATGGTATGATTGATTGTGATGATCGTATCTCCCTGATAGGCGCTAATACGTACTTCCGGATAATAACGGCTACCTTCTTTTAGTCCCCATACCTTCATACCCAGCACAAAGGAACTTCCTGATGAATAGCTTACATCCGGTGAAACATCAAAGACAATACCATTAAACAATGCTTTAGGAGTCAACTCAAAAGAGGTTCTGCGCGGCCACACATCAATTGAATCCTGATTGGAAGAGGGAGCCGCTTTTGCTTGTACATCTCCCATATCTTTTATTTCATTCTCAATTTCAATTTTTGCCCGGTCATACACCTTCAGATAGATATCCAGATGCTGGGCATACCAAACTAAGGAAGAGTCATAATCTGCCTGTGTAATCCCATGTTTGACAAAAACAGACTGATATAGCACCTTCTTTATCGTATCGTTATCGTATTTTTTATAATCTGAAGTAATAATCGCTTCTGCTAAATGCATATCGAGAAGCACATCCTGCATCTTTTTCTCGGAAAGTATATGATCAGGCACCTTGCTACAGGTAGTCAACAGAAACAAGACTAAAAAAGCGATACTATATTTATATTTAATTGGCATCCGTCTTTTTTTCTTTGGACAGGCTTACGGACAATGTATGTCGGTGGAAGATCAATAAGAAAAAGACACCAACACAGATAGCTGAATCCGCTAAGTTAAAGATAGGGCGGAAAAACACAAACTCCTCCCCTCCCCAAAAAGGAACCCAAGTAGGCAATACGGTCTGTATTATTGGAAAATAAAACATATCGACCACCTTTCCATGCAACCAACCGGCATATCCTCCACCTTCCGGCAGAAAAGTAGCCACTTGATTATAACTATGGTCAAAAACAACACCATAGAATACGGAATCAATAATATTACCTATCGCACCGGCAAAAATCAAAGCTATACAAGCTATAAAACAAAAATTGTAATTCTTTTTTACTATCTGATACAGGTAGTAGCCGATAAAACTGACCGCTATAATACGGAATATGGATAAAAACAGTTTCCCAATCACTTCAATACCAAAAGCCATACCCGGATTTTCGGTGAAGTAGATATAAAACCAAGAGGTAACTTCATAACTCTCATGCAACTGCATGTGAGTTTTAATCCATATTTTCAGTACTTGATCGAGAAGAAGGAGCAGTATTATAATTAACACTGCTCCCCAGCCTTTCGAATATTTCATTTATTTGATACCTCCTTGTTTCGCTTCAATACTTAATGTAGCATGCGGAACTGCACGCAAACGTTCTTTGGGAATGAGCTTTCCGGTTTCACGGCATATACCGTATGTTTTATTTTCAATACGAATTAAGGCAGCCTGAAGATTCTGAATAAATTTCATCTGTCTCTGTGCCAAACGACCGGCTTCTTCTTTAGATAAAGTAGCTGCTCCTTCTTCCAATACTTTAAACGTTGGAGATGTGTCGGAAACATCATTCCCGTCAGAATTAGTCACTCCGGATCTCAAGAGTTCATAATCGTTCTTTGCTTTTTCAAGTTTCTCTAATATGATGGCGCGAAACTCCTCGAGTTCCGCATCCGAATATCTTGTTTTTTCAGCCATAGCAGTCATTTTTTTTAATTCTATAATAACT
>DAIPZX010000229.1:0-4294 GCA_036781995.1 Massilibacteroides sp.
GACTCCGCGAAAAAAGCAGCAAAGAAAATATCTTCTTTTGGCGTAAAAAATGTAGTGATAACCTTGGGAGCCAAAGGCGCCTTAATTTACGCGGAGGATAAATATGAAATGATACCTGCATGGAAAGTAAAAGCGAAAGATACCACTGCTGCAGGAGATGTTTTCAATGGAGCATTAACTGTAGCTTTAGCTGAAGGACGGAACTTAAAAAACGCCGTTCAATTCGCCTGCAAAGCTTCAGCCATATCAGTTACCCGAATTGGAGCACAGTCTTCAGCTCCCGACAGAAACGAAGTGGATATATTTCAGCCTGTCGTTGATTAACAGGATTAATTAACATTTTAAATCTAATAAGTATGTTTATAATACACAGTTATACACTTGCTATTCTTTTTTGTTTTATCACCATGTTATGCTGGGGCTCATGGGGAAATACACAGAAACTGGCCGCTAAAAGTTGGCGGTATGAATTTTTTTATTGGGATTATGTGATTGGCGTTTTGCTTTTTGCCATCATCTCGGCATTTACTTTGGGAAGTATCGGAACTGAAGGACGCAGTTTTATCGCAGACCTTTCTCAAGCAGACCTTTCTAATTTAGGGAGCGCTTTCTTAGGAGGAATTATTTTCAATGCGTCCAACATCCTTTTGTTGGCAGCGATTTCTATTTGCGGATTGTCTGTTGCATTTCCGGTAGGAGTAGGACTCGCATTGGTATTAGGGGTATTGATCAATTACTTTGGAGCGGCAAAAGGTGATCCTTTATTTATTTTTATAGGAGTGGGCCTGATTGCGGTCGCCATTCTTCTGAACAGTCTTGCTTATAAAAAAGCGACGGTCGGAACAAAAAAAGTATCAACCAAGGGAATTTTGATCGCGATTGCCGCAGGAGTTATCATGGCATTTTTCTACCGTTTTGTCGCTATTTCTATGGATTTGACAAACTTCGCAAATCCGGCTCCGGGCAAACTTACTTCTTACACGGCTGTTTTTATTTTTGCATTGGGAGTATTTGCAAGTAATTTCATTTTTAACACCATCGCCATGAAAAATCCTGTACAAAACGAATCAGTATCTATAGCAGGATATTTCATATGAAACGTATAAAATCAATCATCCTTTTAATAATTTGCATCCTGTCAACCGCAAGCTTTTATCCTCAAAGTAAACAGGACAAAAATTTCGATACTCCATTTTTAGGAGTTCAAGTATTTATTGAACCGGGGCAAACGCAGCCCCCTGTCGGGACTAACCTCTTGCCTAAAGGTTTGGAAGAACTGAAGTATTTCGGTCCCAATGATCCGGGCAAGATCGTAAAGAAAATATCCGTTACGGGGCAAAAGTTTAACGAAGCTTATCAAGTCAATACATTTGATCTACAAAGCGGAACTTCCGGGTTATCGGCAAATTTATCACAGTCACTCAAGAAAAATGATGTCCTCTGGATTTCATTTTATGCCCGTAGTCTGCAAAGTAAAAGAGAAACAGGCGAAAGCTTTATAGAACTAAGAATTGATCAACTGGCAGATGGGAAATATGTTTGGCCTCCCTATTTAGAAAGAGGAATCTCGTTCGGACAGGAATGGATGGAAACAAGCATTCCTTTGGTTATTACTCGCGATGTGGATCCCAAAGACATCCGCCTTATCATACAGTTCGATTCTTATCCGCAGCAATTCGAGATCAGTCCGGTAACTTTTATTAACTGCGGCAAGAATGTAAGCCCGGATGAACTCCCCCGCACCCTCATCAAATATGACGGTGGTGAACCCGATGCCGACTGGAGGAAAGCAGCGGAGGAGAGAATTGAAAAATATCGTAAAGGAAACCTCCATATTGAAGTGAAAGATACTAAAGGAAAACCTGTTAAAGGAGCTGAAATTACAGCTAATCTTCGACGAATTGCTTTCAATTGGGGGACTGCCACATCATCCCAACGACTTTTGGATACTATAGATATAAACTCCCGGGTATATAGGGATACCCTTACAAAATACTTTAACCAAATTGTTTTCGAAAATGAAATGAAATGGAAAGTATGGTGGCAGGAGAAAAAAGAAAAAAAAGGAATTTCCGCCTTATTGGCTTTGCGTTGGTTACGTGAGAACAATATCAATGCTCGCGGGCATGTGTTGGTTTGGCCCTCCTGGCAGCATTCCCCTTCTTTTCTTAAAGAGTTGGCAATTGATACTATTACTTTACGTCGGGTTATCATTGAAAACATAAAAGAACAAACGAACTACATGTATGGACAGTTTGTCGAATGGGATGTAGTGAACGAACCTTATGCCCATCATGATGTATTGGACATACTTGGACGTCGGGAAATGGTTGAATGGTTTAAAACAGCTCACATCGGAGCCCCCGGTGTCAGGCTGATCCTGAACGATTATACCATGTTTCATTCTGAAGAAGCAAGCCGGGCTTTTTACGAAAATATAAAATACCTTCAGCAGGAAGGTGCTCCTATCGGAGGAATTGGTGAACAGGCACATATAGGAGGAACTCCTCCCGGCATACCCAAAGTGCTGGAAAGATTAGATAAATTCGGAGAGCTCGGTCTTCCTATTGTTATTACCGAATTTGACATCAACAGTAACGACGATGAATTCAAATCCCGTTATCTTCGCGACTTTATGACAGCCGTCTTTAGCCATCCTTCGACTACAGGTTTTATACAATGGGGTTTCTGGGAAGGCCAACACTGGTTTCCTGTCGCTGCATTATGGAATAAAGACTGGTCTTTACGTCCACACGGAAAAGTATTTACCAACCTGGTTTCAAACAAGTGGAATACCCGCTTCCATGGGATAACGCCTGCTTCCGGAAGCTGTGACGTAAGAGGATTTTGCGGTCAATATGATATCGCCGTCCACTACAACGGTAAAATCTATAACCATCAAACTACCTTACAAAAGGAAGGAAATACCATTATTGTGCAAATAACCCGTTAATTATTAACAAAGTAAATACTTATGAATTCAAAATATATTTTTCTCTTTGCGGTTATTTTATATCTATTTCCGAACAATAACCTAATGGCAACAAAAGAAGAATCGATGGAAAAAGTGATCAATGAGGCACTTTGTCATGCTCAAAAACAATACCTCCGGATGGCCCAAAAGCTATCCGTGCAAGAGACACAGTTACCAAAGACCTTTGAAAAGGGGCAATTGGTCACGTCCGGCTCCGATTGGTGGTGTAGTGGTTTTTTCCCCGGTAGTCTTTGGTACTTATATGAATACAGCCGGGATAAGCAAGTGTTAGACTATGCTCGCATGTATACCGCTCGGGTAGAACGTGAAAAATATACTACCGATAATCATGACATAGGATTTATACTCTATTGTAGCTATGGAAACGGATTAAGACTGACAGGGGAGCCATCTTACCGAGATGTATTACTCACAGGGGCACAATCTTTAGCAACCCGGTATTCTCCTTCCATCGGATTAATTCGTTCATGGGATTTCAATGAAAATATTTGGCAATATCCTGTTATTATCGATAATATGATGAATCTGGAGATGATGTTATGGGTCGCAAAGGAATTCAATCAGCCTCTTTATAAAGAGATCAGCATTTCACATGCTGATCTGACTATGAAAAACCATTACCGTCCGGATAACAGTTGCTTTCATGTTGTTTCATATGATACAATAACAGGGCAACCGCATGCCAAACATACGCATCAGGGATACTCTCATGAATCGGCATGGAGTCGCGGACAAGCGTGGGGCCTTTACGGATATACTTTTATGTACAGGGAAACACAAGACAAAAAATACCTTGTCCGGGCCCGCAAAATAGCAGATTACTTATTAAACCATCCGAAAATGCCAAAGGATTACATACCTTACTGGGATTTCGATGATCCCCAAATACCCAATGCGTTACGTGATGCCTCTGCAGCCTCTATCATGGCTTCAAGCTTGATAGAATTAAGCACCTATGTGGATCAAACCGAAAAACAACGTTATCTTGATGTAGCTGAAAAACAAATTCGCACCCTCGCTTCTCCGGCATATACCGCAGAAGTAGGAGAAAATGGGAATTTCATACTAATGCATTCTGTCGGCAGTTTGCCGGCCAACTCTGAAATAGATGTACCCTTAACCTATGCCGACTACTACTATCTTGAAGCCTTGATACGATATAAAAGATTGTTATCGTCCGATCACACTTTCTGTTGTGAGAGCAAAAAAGCGAATAAAGGTCAGGAAGTACTGATCTTTCAATCCGGATTCGAAGCAGATTCGCGGGTTATTCCTTATGTAGAAAAAGTTTCCGGATTG
>DAIPZX010000230.1:0-4252 GCA_036781995.1 Massilibacteroides sp.
CGGAGAGTGGAATTCGTATGTAGAAGAGATTTCTATTCGGGAAAATCCGGTTCAAAAGCGAATAATTCCGGGATTGGCGGATAAAGAAAAGGTTCGTCCGGTGCTTCTTCGGGATATTACTTCGCACGAGGAAGCGAGGTTGGATTTGCAGGATGGCGAACTAAACCGGGTGTTAGGAGGAGGACTGGTTAAAGGTTCGCTCGTTCTGATTGGCGGCGAACCGGGTATCGGTAAGTCTACACTTGTTTTGCAGACTATACTCCGGTTGCAGGGAGTAAAGACCTTGTATGTGTCAGGAGAGGAAAGCAGCCGCCAACTTAAACTTCGTGCCGATCGTATGGAACATGATAATCCGGCTTGCTTTATCCTTTGCGAAACAAACCTGGAACAGCTATTTGTTCAGGCACAGAATATACAACCGGAGTTATTGATTATTGATTCGATACAGACGATGTTTACCGAAATGGTCGAGTCTTCACCCGGTAGTGTGTCGCAGGTACGGGAATGTAGCGCGGCGATATTGAAGTATGCTAAAGAAAGTGGCGTTCCGGTCTTGCTGATCGGACATATCAATAAGGAAGGCAGTATTGCCGGTCCGAAAGTGTTGGAGCATATTGTGGATACAGTGCTTCAGTTTGAGGGAGATCAACATTATATGTATCGTATTTTACGAAGTATTAAGAATCGTTTTGGCAGTACAGCAGAATTAGGAATTTATGAGATGCGTCAGAATGGACTGCGTGAAGTGAGTAACCCCTCAGAACTGTTGCTCACGCAAAATCACGAAGGACTTAGCGGGGTTGCGATTTCGGCAGCTATAGAGGGAATACGTCCTTTTCTGATTGAAACGCAGGCATTAGTGAGTTCTGCTGTTTATGGAAATCCCCAACGCAGTGCGACCGGGTTTGATTTACGGCGCATGAATATGTTGCTGGCTGTGTTGGAAAAAAGAGCCGGATTTAAATTAGCACAGAAAGATGTTTTTCTGAATATCGCAGGAGGATTAAAGGTAAACGATCCCGCGATAGACTTAGCTGTAATCAGTGCCGTGCTTTCGTCCAGTCTGGATATCAGCATAGAACCGGGCGTATGCATGGCAGGTGAGGTAGGACTGTCGGGCGAGATACGTCCGGTCAATCGTATTGAACAACGCATATTGGAAGCAGAAAAATTAGGCTTTTCCCGCATATTGATTCCCTGTAATAATCTGAAAGGATTTGATACTTCCCGATGCAAAATCCAGATTGTTCAGGTAAAAAAAGTAGAAGAAGCCTTCAGGCAATTGTTTGGTTGATTTGTTATATACTCATGACGTGTATACATTAATATGATAAAAGAATTACAACTCCGCGTATTGCCGCACGAAGCAGCCAATGAAGACGCGTTAAAAGCGGTAGCTGCCCGTGAGACAGGTGCTTCCGTTCAATCCATACAAGCCGTAAGAGTAATCAAAAGGTCAATAGATGCCCGTCAGCGCACGGTCTTTGTCAATCTAAAACTCCGTGTTTTTGTTGATGAACAGCCTACGGAACCCGAATACCAATCAATGGAATATAAAGATGTATCTACAGCGAAGCCGGTGGTCGTAGTTGGCGCCGGACCGGGTGGTCTGTTTGCTGCTTTGCGGTTAATAGAACTTGGATTTCGCCCGGTTGTGCTGGAAAGAGGCAAGAATGTGCGCGAACGTCGTAAAGACGTTGCTTCAATCACAAAAGAACATCACATTGATCCGGAGTCTAATTATTGTTTTGGTGAAGGAGGAGCAGGCGCATACTCTGACGGTAAACTATATACGAGAAGTAAAAAGCGAGGATCTGTTGATAAGATACTACATGTGTTTTGCCAGCATGGTGCCAGTCCGTCTATTCTGGCAGATGCACACCCACATATCGGAACAGACAAACTTCCCGGCGTAATTGAAAAAATCCGAAACCGTATTATTGCCTGTGGGGGAGAAGTGCATTTTCAAACCTGTATGGAAAAGCTGATCAGTGAAGGGGATCGGGTGATTGGGGTACAAACCAATACCGGAAGAGAATTTATGGGTCCTGTGATACTGGCAACCGGACATTCTGCCCGTGATGTATATTATTATCTGTATAATAATAAGATTACAATTGAAGCTAAAGGATTGGCTATGGGTGTTCGCTTAGAACATCCGCAACTTTTAATAGATCAAATTCAGTATCACAATAAAGCAGGTAGGGGCGACTATCTTCCCGCCGCCGAATATGCACAGGTAACGCAAGTCAAGGATAGGGGTGTCTACTCATTCTGTATGTGTCCCGGAGGATTCGTTGTTCCTGCAGGCAGCGGACCGGAACAGCTTGTTGTGAACGGTATGTCTCCTTCCAATCGGGGTTCCCGTTGGGCTAATTCAGGTATGGTTGTAGAGATTCATCCGGAAGATTTTCCTGCATATGCTCCATATAAGGAGTTGGCCTTGATGAGGCTTCAGGAAGATTTGGAGAAACAATGCTGGCTGGAAGCGAATAAATTACAAACAGCACCTGCACAACGCATGGGTGATTTTGTGTCCGGTCGTTTGTCGCAGGATTTACCTTCGTCTTCTTATAGTCCGGGATTGTTAAGTTCTGATTTAAACAAATGGATGCCCAAGTTTATCACTTCCCGCCTGAAAGAAGGTTTTCAGGCTTTTGGTAAAACGTCTCATGGCTTTCTGACCAATGAAGCGGTGGTGATAGGTGTGGAAACACGCACATCTTCTCCTGTTCGGATTGTACGCGACAGAGAGACCTGTGAGCATCTGACTGTAAAGGGATTATTCCCCTGTGGTGAAGGGGCGGGATATGCCGGAGGTATTGTTTCGGCGGCAATAGACGGCGAACGTTGTGCCGAAGGCATCGCGGCTTATCTTAATCAATAAATTCGGATACGATTTCCCGGATACCGCTAACCCAACGTTCGTCAGCATTCAGACTTTCGACTAAGGTTAGCTCTTGTCCGCCGTTGGCGATGAATAGTTCTTTATACTCAATTCCTATTTCAATAATCGTCTCCAAACAGTCGGCTACAAATGCCGGCGCTACCACTAATATGCGTTTATGCCCTTTTTGAGTGAGATCAACCAAGGTTTTATCTGAAAATGGTTGTAGCCAATTCTTGGATAAACGGGATTGAAAGGAGGTTGTATACCGTTTGTCGGATAAGTTCAATCGTTTGGTCAATAATCTGGTTGTGTTATAGCAAGCAGCCAGATAGCATTTACGGCAATGTTCCCGCGTTCCGTTTTTGCAATCACACGCTTTTATGCCCATGTCTGCATGTACCTTTTCAATATGACTATTGGGTAATCCATGATAAGAAAACAAGATAAAATCATACTGTTCCGGGTGATAAGACCGAATCTTTTCTGCATAAGCTTCAATATAGCCCGGATGATCATGAAACTGTTCAATGTATTGAATATGGGGTTGCTTATCCCATTGCTTAACAATTCGCTTCACTTCCTCTATCGTCGAAGTACTGGTCGAATCGGCAAACTGTGGATAGAGTGGGAGTACCACTATCTTTTCAAATCCTTGCGCCTTGATTTCATTCAGCACTGCCCTGATAGCCGGATTCTGATAACGCATAGCGGTAAATACCGTTACATCTGGGTTTGCTCCGGCTTGTAATTTTTGCTTCAGTCTTTCCATATAAACAGCCAGCGGAGAACCTGCCGGCGTCCATAACCGCTGATATAATCCGGTAGATTTTTTGACCCTGGAAGGAATGATAAACAGGTTGACTAATACGCTGCGAAACAGCCGGGGGATGTTGATCACATACTTATCATTTAGAAATTCAGTCAGGTAACGTTTTACAGACGCAACTGTCGGTGCATCGGGTGTGCCGAGATTGATTAAAAGTAAAGCTGTCTGTCTTTTATTTTTATTCATGTTTGATTACGCTTTTAAAAGCAGATGCCGAATTTCGTCCAGCAAGTCCATCCTTTCGATAGAAAAAGTCCGGTCATGCTTTTGTACATACAGAAGTATTTCCTGCGCTTTGCAAAGCGAGCTTTTATCTTTGTTTATGTAGCTATCTTCTATCAATGTTTTGGCAGCAATCTCCATGCGTTGAATGCCGGCTTGGTCTTCTCTTTCCAGAATCGCATGGATCTCGTCCGGCGTATGAGACAGCAGATATTCCTTGTCAACGCGTAGAGAGCTATAAATGGTTGCCATCAAAACGTCTGTTTTGCGAGAAGCCCCGTGATCCCGCATACCCAGTAATTGGGCAATTACTT
>DAIPZX010000231.1:0-4237 GCA_036781995.1 Massilibacteroides sp.
ATTCAGCAGAGCCTTCTGGGTTGCGAATGTCGTTGAACTTTTCGAGCGGGCTGCTTATTACGGTGTATTTATCGTCATCACCCTGTATTTGAGTCGAATTCTTGGCTTTAACGACATTCAGGCTGCAACTATAGCCGGTATATTTTCGGCCTGTCGTCTTTATCTTCTTCCTACATTCGCCGGAGCATTAGCCGATAAAATCGGATTTCGTAATTCCATGTTACTGGCTTTTTCGTTACTTACCCTCGGCTACGGAGGCTTGGGACTATTTCCTACCTGAAAAGAATTTAATCACTACATAAAGCACACCGGAGGCTTTGCTCATTCTTTAGTCAAATGTGCAGGTTTCCGTCTGAAAAGTATTCAACTTATTGAATGTTTGATTACATTTGCAGTTTTATGTATTATAGACATCATTTTAAAATGGATAAAATCTAATATCACAGTTATATGAGTTTAAGAATTATTGTTTTAGCGAAACAGGTTCCGGACACTCGGAATGTAGGAAAAGACGCGATGAAAGCTGATGGAACGGTAAACCGGGCAGCACTTCCCGCGATCTTTAATCCAGAAGATCTGAATGCTTTGGAGCAGGCTCTCCGACTAAAAGACGCTCACCCGGGCGCAACAGTAACTTTGCTAACCATGGGACCGGGACGTGCCGCCGAAATCATCCGCGAAGGTTTATACCGTGGTGCCGACGGCGGTTTTTTATTAACCGACCGCGCTTTTGCCGGAGCAGACACGTTGGCTACGTCGTATGCGCTATCTATGGCTATCCGCAAAATAAAAGAATATGACATTATACTTTGCGGCCGTCAGGCTATTGATGGGGATACCGCTCAGGTAGGGCCTCAGGTTGCTGAAAAATTAGGATTGAACCAGGTTACCTACGCAGAAGATATCTTCAATGTAAAAGAGGGTAAAGTAACGATAAAACGACGTTTGGAAAGAGGTATCGAAATTGTTGAAACTCCCCTGCCGGTTGTGATTACAGTAAACGGCTCTGCACCGGATTGCCGTCCGAGAAACGCCAGATTAGTTCAAAAATATAAACACGCGAAAACAGTTACTGAAAAACAGGAGGCTTCTGCCGACTATCTGGATCTGTTCAGCACCCGTCCATACCTGAACTTACAGGAATGGAGCGTAGCGGATGTAAACGCGGACGTAATACAATGTGGTCTTTCAGGTTCTCCTACCAAAGTAAAACGCATCGAAAATGTGATCTTTCAGGCTAAGGAAAGCAAAACATTGCTGCCAACAGACGGAGCAATCGATGAACTGATGAAAGAACTGATCGCCAATCACACAATCGGATAAATACCTGAGACAATTAATCATTAAGTACGAAAAATTATGAATAACATATTTGTATATTGTGAAATTGAAGACGGTATCGTAGCTGATGTCAGTCTTGAATTATTAACCAAAGGCCGCTCTCTGGCAAATACGTTGGGATGCAAACTGGAAGCGGTTGCCGCAGGTCATAAGTTGGAAAGCGTAGGCAAGCAGGTATTTCCTTATGGAGTAGATGTACTTCATATTTTTGACGATGCCCGTCTGTTCCCTTACACCTCTCTGCCACACACTTCCGTGCTTGTAAACCTGTTTAAGGAAGAACAGCCGCAAATCGCCTTTATGGGAGCAACCAGCATCGGGCGTGATCTGGGTCCTCGTGTTTCTTCTGCTTTAGGCAGTGGTTTGACAGCCGATTGTACTTCACTTGAAATCGGCAATCACGAAGAAAAAAAAGAAAACAAAGTATACGAAAATCTGCTTTATCAAATACGCCCTGCCTTTGGAGGTAATATTGTAGCAACTATTATCAATCCGGAATGTCGTCCGCAAATGGCTACAGTTCGTGAGGGTGTGATGAAGAAAGAAATAGTTGATCCGGCTTACCAGGGTGAAATAAAAACATACGATGTGGCTAAGTATGTAAGTAACACGGATTTTGTCGTCAATGTAATAGAACGTCACATCGAAAAAAGCAAAACCAACATCAAAGGCGCACCTATTATTATCGGAGGTGGTTATGGTGTAGGTTCAAAAGAAAACTTCAAATTATTACATGACCTGGCTGCTGTTATCGGTGGCGAAGTAGGTGCTTCACGCGCGGCTGTCGATGCCGGATTCTGCGAACACGATCGTCAGATCGGACAAACGGGAGTTACCGTACGTCCAAAACTCTACATTGCCTGTGGTATTTCCGGACAAATCCAGCACATAGCAGGTATGCAGGAAAGCGCGATCATTATTTCCGTAAATAACGATCCGGCTGCTCCTATCAACACAATTGCTGATTATGTAATCACCGGTACGGTTGAGGAGGTAATCCCCAAAATGATCAAATACTATAAACAGAATACGAAGTAAATAAGATATGGCTAATTTTTATTTAGATAACCCCAGTTTAAAGCACCACTTGCAGCATCCCCTGATGAAACGCATCGTGGAACTGAAAGAACGCAATTATGCGGACAAAGATAACTTCGACTATGCTCCGATAGATTTTGAAGACGCAATGGACAGCTACGATAAAGTATTGGAAATCGTAGGCGAGATCTGTGGCGATATCATTTGGCCTAACGCCGAAGGTGTTGACCACGATGGTCCTACGGTTGAGAATGGTCGTGTTACTTACGCTCCGGGTACACAACAAAACCTGGACGCTGTTCGTAAAGCCGGCTTGATGGGTATTGCTATGCCACGCCGCTATAACGGACTTAACTTCCCTATCGTACCTTATATTATGGCAGCCGACCTGGTGGCTCGCGCCGATGCAGGTTTTGAAAACCTGTGGGGATTACAAGACTGCGCGGAAACATTATATGAATTCGGAAACGAAGACCAACATAAACGTTTCATCCCTCGTGTTTGCGCGGGAGAAACCATGTCTATGGACTTGACCGAACCGGATGCAGGTTCAGACCTTCAGGCTGTCATGCTGAAAGCTACTTACAGTGAAAAAGACGGATGCTGGTATCTGAACGGTGTAAAACGGTTCATCACAAACGGAGATGCTGATATTCACTTAGTGTTAGCCCGTTCGGAAGAAGGAACAAAAGATGCTCGCGGTCTGTCTATGTTTATCTATGATAAGCGTGATGGCGGAGTAAATGTTCGCCGTATAGAAAACAAAATGGGTATCAAGGGCTCTCCTACCTGCGAATTAGTCTATAAAAACGCAAAAGCCGAGCTTTGCGGAGACCGTAAATTAGGACTTATCAAATATGTGATGGGACTTATGAACGGTGCCCGTCTGGGAATTATGGCTCAAGCTGTTGGTATCAGTGAAGCCGCTTGCAGAGAAGGATTGGCTTATGCTCGCGAACGCAAACAGTTCGGCAAAGCAATCGTCGAATTTCCTGCGGTATATGAAATGCTGGCGCTCATGCGTGCAAAAGCAGACGCTTCTCGCTCCATGCTGTACGAAACAGCGCGGTTTGTGGATATGTACAAAGCACTCGATGATATTTCAAAAGAACGTAAACTGACCCCGGAAGAGCGTACCGAAATGAAGCATTACGGCAAACTGGCAGATGCATTCACCCCAATGGGAAAAGGTATCACGACAGAATATGCCAACCAGAATGCTTACGATGCCATTCAGATACACGGAGGTTCAGGTTTCATGAAAGATTATGCCTGCGAACGCTTGTATCGCGATGCCCGTATTACAAACATCTACGAAGGAACAACTCAGTTGCAAGTTGTAGCTGCAATTCGCCACGTCACTACAGGTACTTACCTGAACAGAATCCGCGAGTATGAAGCAATAACCTACAAACCGGAGTTAGAATATCTGAAAAAGAAACTGATCGCGATGACTGCTATTTACGAACAATTAGTCGCAACAATAACAGAAACAAAAGATGGCGAATACATAGATTTCCACGCTCGCCGCTTAGTTGAAAGCGCTGCGCATTGCGTATTTGGCTATCTGTTGTTACAAGATGCGAATGCAGACGATAGTTTCCGTCATTCAGCCGAAGTTTATATCAACTACGGACATGCGGAAATTAAGAAAATCGAATCCTATATTAACAATTTCAGCATAGAAGATCTTGGCTTTTATAAAGCTTGATTGAGTTTTACTATTTTTCGATTATAATATTATGGAAGGCGTCTCAAAAGAGATGCCTTCTTTTTTACGGGTCAGCGGATTTTCCCGGTGGAGTAACTATTCAGCCAAAACTATTCTTAATTTACCATTTACCGAACCCATTCGGTG
>DAIPZX010000232.1:0-4209 GCA_036781995.1 Massilibacteroides sp.
AAAACCTCGAAGTTTTTTTATTCCACTATCTCCAACACGGCCGGGCAATGATCCGAATGAACCGCTTCATTCAAAATGTAAGCTTCTTTGATCATCGGTTTCATTAATTCGGTCACCATACAATAATCAATCCTCCATCCTTTGTTTTTTGAACGCGAGTTAAAGCGATAGCTCCACCAGGTGTATTGTTGTTTGTCCGGATGCAGATAACGGAAGGTGTCGATATAGCCTGCATCGAGAAAACGGCTCATCCATTCCCGTTCTTCCGGCAAGAAGCCGCTGTTCTTGGCATTTCCTTTTGGATCGTGAATATCTATCGGCTCATGACAAATATTGTAATCACCACAAAGAATCAATTTTCGGCGGGATTGTTTCAGGTTCTCCACATAACGTTGGAAATCTTCCAGCCATACCATCTTGAAATCCTGACGTTCATCGCCGCTTGTGCCTGAAGGATGATAAACGCTTACAATGGATAAATCTCCGAAGTCTGCGCGGATGAAGCGTCCTTCGTTATCATACTGTTCCATCCCCATGCCGTATTCAACATGATCCGGCTCTTTTTTAGTCAGGATTGCTACGCCGCTATATCCCTTTTTTTGCGCACTGTAGAGGTAAACGTTATAACCTAAGCCTTCAAAAGCTTCTGCAGGGAATTGCTCCGGCTGTAATTTTGTTTCCTGTATGCAGAGCACATCCGGTTGCTCTGCCTTAATCCAATCGGGTAATCCTTTGGTAACGGCTGCGCGCAGCCCGTTAACATTATAAGTAATTATTTTCAACTTGAATGAGAATTTAGTTTATAATAAAGCCAAATATACAATATCTTTAGAAAGTATGCTATATTGGTTAATCTACAAATAATTATCTATTTTTGTTTTTTAAATAGGAAGACTATGTTAGAAAATTCTGTAAATTATATATACGCATTGTTGGAAGACACGCAAATTACGGCTTCTACTGCTGCAATCAAGTTGTTGATCAGTTTTCTGCTGGGTGCTGTTATTGGAATAGAAAGGCAAATGAGACGCCGGGATGCCGGGATGCGTACGTTTACTCTAATCTGTATGGGGTCAACAGCTGCTATGCTGATTTCAATATGGATTCCCCAGTGCTATCCCGATTTTCTGAATGGCGACCCGGGGAGAATTGCGGCACAGGTATTGACCGGTATAGGTTTTCTCGGAGCAGGCGCGATTATTCAAAGTCACGGCAGTGTTCAAGGCTTGACTACGGCTGCCTGTATTTGGGTGATGGCTGTTGTGGGATTAGCGGTAGGAGCAGGGATGTACGTGGCGGCTTGTATGACTACTTTTTTCTCTTTATTTGTGTTGGTTTCTTTGGAAAGATTGGAGAAGAGAATGTTTTTAGACGGGGTGAATAAAATCTTAGCTATTCACTGTTCGGTATCTACTCCGGATCTGAAGTTGATCCGGAAAACGCTGGTGTCAAAAAATGTATATATAGTCAGTGTTTCCTATGAGCAGGATTATGACACAAATACTTCTGTAATTACATATAAGGTCAATGTAGATATGAATTCATCTTATTCAGCTTTATTTGAGGAAATACGCAAATTAGGCTATATCTCTCAAATAAAGCTGCTTGCCTGATGTCAGAATTCGTAATCCACACAGGCTCTGTCTGCCTTGACAGGACCGATAAACTGTTTGCCTACCGCAACATGTTCCGGATGCGTAGCGTAAATATTCAAATCCTGTAGCGAGTCGAACTCCGTAGTCAGGATGATGTCCCAGCTTTCTTCCGGATTGCAATTGAAATCCACCCGTATGGATTTTAATACATCTATTTTACCCAACAGTCCTTCAAGTCCTGCTTTTATCGCTTGCATGGCTACATGCTTCGCCTCTTCTGTTTCAAATTCTTTCAATTTGAATAATACAATATGTCTGATCATATATACTTAGATATAGTTTTTAATTTCTTCGTCCAAATAAGAGTCTTTATAACCTAAAAAATAGAGTACCCCGTCTAATCCGATGGTGGATATAGATTGGTTGGCGGTTTCTTTCACCTTCGGCTTGGCGTGAAAGGCAATACCTAATCCCGCTATGCTAATCATCGGCAGGTCGTTTGCTCCGTCTCCAACGGCAACCGTTTGGCGTATATCTACATTTTCAACCTGAGCGATAAGGCGTAACAACTCTGCTTTTCGCTTACCGTCCACAATATCACCCAGATAATTTCCTGTTAATTTACCGTCAACGATCTCCAGCTCATTTGCATACACGTAGTCTATGTTGTATTTTTGCTTCAGGTAATTGCCGAAATAAGTAAATCCTCCTGAAAGGATAGCAATTTTGAACCCGATCTTTTTAAGAATACCCATCAGACGATCTACTCCTTCGGTTATCGGAAGATTTTCTGCAATTTCTTGCATAAAGGAAGCGTCCAAGCCCTTTAATAAAGAGCAGCGTTGTTTGAAGCTTTCATTAAAATCAATTTCACCCCGCATGGTAGCTTCAGTAATCTTTTTCACCTGTTCTCCAACACCTGCACGCTCGGCCAGTTCATCGATAACCTCCGTTTGTATCAGCGTTGAGTCCATATCAAAGCAAATCAGGCGGCGCATCCTGCGATACATACTTTCTTCCTGAAACGAGATGTCCATTTCCAATTCGGAAGATAGCTTCATGAAGGCCGATTTCATTTCCTCCTTGTCTTTGGGTGTGCCGCGTATTGAAAATTCTACGCTGGCTTTTGGCGTACGCTCATTTTCATCCAGCGGAATACGACCGGTGAGTCGTTTGATATCATCGATATTCATCCCCTGATTGGCTACGATGCGTGAAATACCTGCTATTTGCTTAGCAGTCATCTTGCGTCCCAGGATCGTTACAATATAACGATTCTTGCCTTGCATATTGACCCATTTGCTGTATTCCTCTTCTGTAATCGGGTTAAAACGGATATTAACCCCGAGTTCATACCCTTTAAAAAGGACTTCTTTCATGATTAGTCCCGAATCAACACAAGTGGATTGGAATAATATGCCTAACGAAAGGTTGTTGTGTATATCCGCTTGTCCTATATCTAAGATAACGGCATCATTTTTTGCTAAAATTTCAGTGAGAGTTGCGGTTACTCCGGGTTTATCTGTGCCGTTTATTGTAATAAGTATAATTTCGTTTTTTGTTCCCATTTATTAAGCACTGTAAATGTGTTTACTGTGCAAATGTACGTAAGTTCCGGTACTTTAAGAATAATCTTGAAAAATATTCTAAAAAATGCAATATAACATACTTTAAAAGTTGCTTGTTGTTAAATTATTGTTATTTAATTAGGACGTTTTCCTGATTAATTCTATCTTTGCGCGTTCGAATAAATTTCCGCGCCTTAGAGAAGGGCGGTGTTTATTTTCCTGAAAGTCAGGAGTCGGGATGTTTTTTTATGTAAAAAAAACGATCCGATTAGGTTTAACGAAATAACAAAATTATGAGAGTAAGAACTTATGTTCCTGTTGTATTATCGGTATTATTAATAGCTTTATTAACCATATCGGCAAGTACAAAAGAAACAAGATTGACAATCGGGGTAAACCCCGGAGATCTTGCACCGGGAATAGAGTCTTTGGAAAGTAAGACTGGTCTTAGTTTCCACAATCATTCAGGACGTTATACATTACTTAGCTTTTGGGCTGCTTATGATGCAGAATCCCGCGTACGTAATGTTTTGTTATCGAATGAAGTGAATAAGTTGGATTCACAGAAGATTGCACTGTGTGCTGTGTCATTAGACAAAAGCCGGGCGATTTTCGAAGAAACCCTGAAAATAGACAAGCTGGATGAAACCAGCCAATTATGGGAAGGGTCCGATTTGAAATCAACGCTATATAAAGCGTATAAGCTCAACAAGGGTTTAAAAACATTTTTGATAGACGATACAGGAAAAATTATCGCAGTCAATGTTCACCCGAAGCAATTGGCAGAACTTTTAAAATAAGGAAAACGATTAATCGAGAACCCTATCATATGGTTATGGTAGGGTTTTTTTATGTTTCCTTTTTCCTACCTTTACACTCAAAAATTAAACGATGGCAAAAGCAAAAACAATATACGTCTGTTCGAATTGCGGGGCCGATTCTCCGAAATGGGTGGGAAAGTGCCCGTCTTGCGGAGAGTGGAATTCGTATGTAGAAGAGATTTCTATTCGGGAAAATCCGGTTCAGAAGCGAATAATTCCGGGATT
>DAIPZX010000233.1:0-4209 GCA_036781995.1 Massilibacteroides sp.
ATTCCAAATTACACTTAATAAAATTAGTAGAGAATAAATTCAAAACAGCTTCTAAATTCTTTCCAGTCTATATTAAATTAGCGTTATATTCAGGGCAAACGTAGTTGAAGAATTACGCCCACTTCGGTTGTGGTGTGCTATAATAAAGCTTGCCTATTCCGGTGTCAATTCGGGCTTAGGTTTTCGATACAATTTATCGACAACTAATGTGATAGCGCCATCTCCCGTCACATTACAGGCTGTGCCGAAACTATCGATCGCAATATAGACAGCAATCATCAAAGCGGTATCCGCTTCTCCGAAGCCAAGCAGGGATTGAAGCGGCGCGATAGCCGCCATAATTGCTCCTCCCGGAACGCCCGGAGCAGCAATCATAATGACTCCCAACATAAAAATAAATCCAACAAAAATAAGCAGATCGTGCGGATAGCCGCTAATCATGCATATAGCCAAGGCTGTAGCCGTTATTTTCAATATACTTCCTGCCAGATGAATTGTTCCGCATAATGGAACACAAAAACCGGCTATATCTTCGTCAACTCCGTTTTTCAGGCTCTGCCTAAGTGTTACGGGAATAGTTGCTGCAGAAGAAGACGTTCCCAAAGCAGTCGCATACGCCGGCATCATCGTCCACAGCAATTTAAACGGATTTTTTCTGACAATAGAACCCGCTATAAAATACTGTATCAACAGGAGCAGGACATGAAGAACAAAAATCACTCCAATCACCTTTCCGAAGGTAGAGATTACACTAAACGCAGTGCCCGAAGCGCTCATATTCAGAAATATGCCAAAGATATACAAGGGCAAAAGCGGTATAATCACTCTACTGATCACAATCTCTATAATTTCTTTTAAATCATTCAAAATCAATTTCATTGTCATTCCGCCTCTCTTTGAAACAGACACCCCCAATCCCAGCATAAAGGCTAACACCAATGCCGTCATAACATCAAACAACGGCTGTATTTCAATCATAAAATAAGCATTCAACATTCCTTCTGCCGGATTAACAATATCACCTCCTCCATCGTAAACATCTACATCTATTAATGGGAAAATCGCTTCACAGGAAAAATACGTCATAACCCCCGAAAAAAGTGTCGAGCCATAAGCAATCCCAACCGTTATAAGCAACAACTTACCGGCGTTATTCCCTAAGTCGGCAATGCCGGGAGCAACCAATCCCAATATAATCAACGGGATAAAAAATCCAAGAAACTGAGAAAAAAGGCTATTGAAAGTTACAAACACACGGGATAGCCAATCCGGAAAAAAATAACCGAAAGACAAGCCTAACACAATAGCTATTGCCACTCTGGCAAGCAACGGAAGTTTTAAAAGATTCATGAGGTCAACTTTAATCCTGAATTATTCACAAATATAGGTATAGTTTCATAAAAAAACCATATCTTTGCACCCGCAATACAAATGCATAAATTAATTATTCAAACATGGCAACAAAAATCAGATTGCAAAGACATGGTCGTAAAGGGTATGCCTTTTACCAGATCGTAGTCGCAGACAGCAGGGCTCCACGTGATGGAAAGTTTATTGAAAGGATAGGTTCATATAATCCGAACACTAATCCTGCTACAATAGATTTGAATTTCGAAAGAGCGTTGTATTGGTTACAAGTAGGCGCACAACCTACAGACACTACCCGCAATATCCTTTCTCGCGAGGGTGTGTGTATGAAAAAACACCTTTTGGAAGGTGTTAAGAAAGGAGCTTTTGACGAAGCTGCAGCAGAAACAAAATTTCAGGCTTGGTTAACAAACAAAGAAGCCTCTATTCAAGCGATCAAAACAAAAGAAGCTGAATCTGCAAGATCTGCAGCCAAAGCTCGTTTAGAAGCAGAAAAAGAAGTTAACAAAGCAATTGCAGAAAAAGTAGCAAAGAAAAAAGCAGAACTTGCCGCAGCTAAAGCAGAAGCCGGTGCAAACGCAGAAGAAGCAGCAACAGAGGAAACTCCGGCTGTAGAAACTCCGGAAGCAAGTGCTGAATAATTTCTAAGTTCAGTCATAAAAAAAGGATGTTGAAAATTTCAACATCCTTTTTTTTTACGACTTTAATTCGTCTGCTACGATCAATCGTTAGCAACTTCTAATTCTTCTTCGTCTTCTTCATCCTCCTTTGGTGCTTTTTTTACAAAGAATGCACTCAATTCATATAATCCATACAACGGAAAGAATACGATTCCTAACGTAAAAGGATCACTACTTGGCGTAATAAATGCCGACCCTACCAATAAGAATACAACCGCATGACGCCTGTACTTATGAAAATAAGACCTGTTGATCAACCCGATCTGAGACAATAACCAGGATACCAATGGCATTTCAAAGACAACTCCCATGATAAAGATCAACATGTAAAAGTTATCCATATAGGACTCCAACGAGACTTGTTCCAGAATGGCTTCACTCAATTGGTAGGTTGCCAAAAAGCGTAAAGTCATCGGAAAGACCATAAAATATCCAACAGCGCATCCCAAAAAAAACATCAATGTACCAAAGAAAAAGACCCAACGAACATTTCTTTTTTCATTTTCATACAACGCCGGACTGATAAACCTCCATACTTCATACATAAGATATGGAAAGGTTAATAACACAGCGAGCCAGAAAGACGTGGTCATATGTGTAAAGAACTGAGAGGCCAATTTTATATTGACAATCTCAACATGATAAGCATCACTACAAAAATCAGGTAGTATGGATATCTGTGAGCTCACTTTACACATCCATTGGTAAATAATAAAATCGGATGTAGTCGGAGCTAATACAACCTTATCAAACAGATAAGGCATAAAAGCAAACCCTGCGATAGCAAAAATAAAAAGTGCTAAGATGGCACGAAAGAGAGTCCAACGAAGTTCTTCCAGGTGATCCCAGAATGACATTTCTTCCTGTTGCATCTTCTTTTATTTCTTATCTGTATCGTCAAGTTTGATATCGTCTTCTAATCCTTTAACACCGTCTTTGAAGTTCTTCACTCCTTTACCGATACCTTTCATCAGTTCAGGGATTTTCTTACCGCCAAAAAGCAAGAGAACTACAATTGCAATGATTACAATTTCACCTGTTCCCAGGTTTCCTAAAAATAATAGATGACTGTTCATGATATAAATTTGTTTAATTGTTATTAATACTCCATCATTACACTGAATATACCCTCACAACAGGACACTCAGAGATAGGCAAAGATACTATTTGTAATCATCTGTACCCAATCTATTTCAAATTTATTACCTTTGCGGCGTCTTAAAAATCTGAAATTAGAAAAAGATTAGAAATATGAAAGCGTATGTATTCCCCGGACAGGGAGCTCAGTTTGTTGGTATGGGTAAAGATCTTTACGACAACAATCCTTTAGCAAAAGAACTATTTGAAAAAGCAAACGAGGTGTTAGGATTTCGCATCACAGACCTCATGTTTGAAGGAACGGATGAAGATTTGAAGCAAACAAAAGTGACACAACCGGCTATTTTCCTGCATTCTGTTATTCTGGCAAAAACGTTAGGCAGCGAGTTTCAGCCGGACATGGTTGCCGGACATTCACTCGGAGAATTTTCCGCGCTGACTGCTGCCGGAGCTCTTTCTTTTGAAGATGGCTTAGCTTTAGTTTACAAACGTGCTCTTGCGATGCAAAAAGCATGCGAAGCATCTCCGTCTACAATGGCAGCCGTGTTAGGTCTACCGGACGAGAAGGTAGAAGAGATTTGCGCGTCAATAACAGGAGAAGTTGTTGTTCCTGCAAACTATAATTGTCCGGGACAGATCGTAATCTCCGGAACAAACGAAGGAATTGATGCTGCCTGCGAAAAACTATTGGCAGCCGGAGCTAAACGCGCTTTAAAGCTTAAAGTAGGTGGTGCGTTTCATTCTCCATTAATGGAGCCGGCACGCGCAGAGTTGGCTGAAGCAATTGAAAGCACATCAATAAAAACGCCGGTTTGCCCCATTTACCAAAATGTAAATGCGAAACCCGAGTCTGACCCGCAAGCAATCAAAATAAATCTGGTAGCTCAATTAACCGCTCCCGTTCGCTGGACACAGTCTGTAGAAAACATGATTCAGGCAGGTGCCGATCATTTTATTGAATTAGGCCCCGGAGCAGTTCTTCAAGGTCTTGTTAAGAAAGTAAACAAAGAGATTCTTACTGAAGGACGCAGCTGATCAAATATAAAAGAAAACAAAAACGCCC
>DAIPZX010000234.1:0-4193 GCA_036781995.1 Massilibacteroides sp.
AAAGTGTAGATAAACAGCGTGATTAAGCAGAGGTAAGAGACAAGGAAAAGGAATGACTGAATAGTTACGGTAATAGCGGAAATAGTTAACTTTGCAAAAAAAAGCATTACTATGAGCATTACAATATTGGGTATCGAATCATCGTGTGACGATACTTCTTCTTCGGTTATTCGGGACGGTGTGTTATTGTCTAACGTAATAGCAAGTCAGGCGGTGCATGAGGCGTATGGCGGAGTGGTGCCGGAATTAGCATCGCGTGCGCACCAGCAGAATATTATCCCTGTTGTGAGCGAAGCAATTAAGCGTGCCGGAATAGAGCGATCAGAGTTGGATGCGATTGCGTTTACCCGTGGTCCGGGATTAATGGGTTCCCTGTTAGTAGGGACTTCTTTTGCCAAGGGGCTTTCGATGTCGCTGAATATTCCGATGGTTGAGGTAAATCATTTACAGGCGCATGTTCTGGCGCATTTTATTAAGGATACGCCGGATGATACGGATCAACCGGATTTTCCATTCCTCTGTCTGTTAGTTTCCGGAGGTAATTCGCAGATCATCAAAGTAAATGCTTATAATGATATGGAAGTGATAGGACAAACGATTGATGATGCCGCGGGAGAAGCCTTTGATAAATGCGCGAAAGTGATGGGGTTGGGTTATCCCGGCGGACCGATTGTTAACCGGCTGGCGAATGAAGGTAATCCGGAAGCCTTTGTATTCAGTAAACCTCATATTCCGGATTATAATTATAGCTTTAGTGGTTTAAAGACGTCTTTTCTCTATACATTGCGTGACCGATTGGCGGAAGATGCGGATTTTATTGAAAAAAATAAAGCCGATCTTTGCGCTTCTTTACAGGCAACGGTTGTCGATATTCTGATGGATAAGTTGCGTAAAGCGGCGGAAGACCTGAATATAAAGGAAGTCGCGGTTGCCGGAGGGGTTTCTGCGAATACCGGACTTCGTGATGCGTTCCATGATCATGCCAAGCGTTTCGGGTGGAAAATTCATATCCCTAAGTTTGCCTACACTACAGATAATGCGGCTATGGTCGCTATTACAGGATACTATAAATATAAGGATAAGGAGTTTTGTGCCATGGACGCGGCTCCGTTTTCACGCGTTGTACTATAAATAATTGAATTTGTTGAAGAATGGAAGATATTAGTATTGAGGCACAGCTTCTTCATACTCCGTATGAAAAGCCGGATGCTTATCACGCATTGGCTATGCCGGTTTATAACTCGGCTGCCTATGAATTTGAAACCGCGGAAGCAATGGAGGCTGCGTTTTTAGGAAAATCGGACGATCATACTTATTCAAGAATCACGAACCCTACCGTACACTACTTTGAAACCAGAGTGCAGACTATTACCGGAGCAACGGGCGTGACCGCGTTGAACTCAGGTATGGCGGCAATCAGTAATGTAATGATGGCAATCGGTTTTTCAGGTGGTAATATTGTTACTTCATCTCATTTGTTCGGAAATACTTATTCTCTGTTTAATGTATCATTGGCTGCCTTTGGGGTAGAAGTCCGCTTTTGTGATCTGACGAATCCGGAAGCTGTGCGTGAGCAGGTGGATGAAAACACATTTGCTTTGTTTTTAGAGGTCATTACCAACCCTCAGTTGGAAATAGCAGACTTGAAACAACTTGCTGAAATAACAAAGGAGGCGGGAGTTCCCTTAATAGCGGATACGACGGTTATTCCTTTTACGGTTTTTCGCGCCAATGAGTTCGGTATAGATATAGAGGTGGTTTCTTCTACCAAATATATTTCAGGAGGCGCTACAAGTATCGGGGGGCTAATTGTCGACTATGGCACATTCGACTGGTCTAAGTCTCGTGTGTTGGCGCCTATGGCAGAACGATTCGGTAAAAATGCTTTTACAGTCCGTATGCGCAAAGAAATTCACCGGAATATGGGAGCGTACATGACTCCGCAGGTGGCTTATATGCAAACATTGGGATTGGAAACTATGTCTTTGCGTTTTGAGCGTCAGGCAGCAACTTGCCTTGAACTGGCAAAACGGCTTCAAACGTTGGATAAAATAGAATCGGTTAATTACACAGGACTTGAGGATAATCCTTACTACAATTTGAGTACGGCTCAGTTCGGACCTCTTCCCGGTGCGATGCTGACGTTTGATCTGGATTCCAAGGCGGCTTGCTTTGCATTTATAAATCGCCTGAAACTCATTTGCAAGGCAACCAATCTTTTTGATAACAAGTCTTTAATTATTCATCCGGGGAGTACTATATTCGGAGCTTTTACGGAAAAACAGCGTGTCAGTATGGACATAAGCCAGAAAACAATCCGTTTGTCTGTAGGATTGGAAAGTGTCGAAGATTTGTTTAAGGATATCAAGCAAGCACTCTATTCCTGAAAGGATGAAAGCAATTATATTAGCGGATAATCAGGATATAACAAGAGCCGGGATCTTATATATATGTCGGGAGATTTCCGGCTATAGTCAGATACTCGAGGCGGATACCCGTTCGGTGCTGCTGAATAAATTGGCAGACTATCCGGACGCGGTTGTTATCCTGGATTATTCGTTGTTTGATATAAGCAGCCTGGAGGAATTACTGATTATACAAGCGCGATACCGGGAAGTACAATGGATTTTGTTTAGCGAAGACCTGACTGAGGATTTCATTCGCAGGGTCATGTTTGAAAACGAAGCCTTTAGTATAGTGCTGAAAGATGATTCATGGGAAGAGATACAAACTGCTGTTCAAACCGCTTTACGCTCGGAGCAGTATATTTGCAATCGTGTTTCGAATATGCTGTTAAATCGTAACGCAGACCTTGAACAAAAGGAACAGCCCGTATTAACAACTACTGAAATTGAAATATTGAAAGCGATTGCCTTAGGGAAAACGACGAAGGAAATTGCTTCGGAGCGCTTCTCAAGTGTTCACACGATTACGACACACCGGAAAAATATCTTCCGTAAATTAGACGTCAATAATATACATGAAGCTACGAAATACGCGCTTCGTGCCGGTATTGTTGATTCGGCCGAGTATTATATCTGATTTATTTATTTTTATTCAGCAGGTCGGGTCTGAGCCGGGCTGTACGTTCGTGTGCCTGCTGTAGTCTCCATTCGTCTATTTTCAGTTGATGCCCGGAAAGAAGGATATCCGGTACTTTCCATCCTTTATACTCTGCAGGACGTGTATAGACCGGAGGTGCTAAAAGGTTGTCCTGAAAAGAATCTGAAAGCGCGCTTTGCTCATCGCCGATAGCACCGGGTAAAAGACGTACGATAGCATCACTCATGACGGCGGCCGCTAATTCTCCACCTGTCAGTACGTAATCGCCAACAGAAATTTCTTTGGTGATCAGGTGTTCACGGATACGATAATCAACCCCTTTGTAATGTCCGCAAAGGATGATCATATTATTTAGTAAAGACATGCTGTTTGCCATGGGCTGATCGAACGTTTCACCATCCGGAGAGGTATAGATCACTTCATCGTAGGTGCGTTCTGCTTGTAAAGAACTGATCGCACGGTCTATCGGCTCTATTTGCATTACCATCCCGGCTTCTCCTCCGAAAGGATAATCGTCTACCCGTCTCCATTTATTGGTTGTATAGTCACGAAGGTTATGCAGATGTATCTCTGCCAGACCTTTTTCCTGTGCCCGCTTCAGGATGGAGCAGTTAATCATGCCGTCTATCATTTCCGGCAAAACCGTCAGTATGTCAATTCTCATGCGTATCTGTTTTCTATTCAAGTGCAAAGGTAATGTTTTCAGGATGATATAATGGTGTGTATTTTTTAACCGTAAAAAAAACTTGCTAACTTTGAGGCGTAAATTTAAAAAGTAATGAATATATCATACAATTGGCTGAAAGATTACCTTGATTTTGACCTTCAGCCGGAAGAGGTAGGGGATGCTTTAACTTCTATCGGTTTGGAAACCGGAGGTGTGGAAGAAGTGCAAACAATTAAAGGCGGACTGGAAGGACTTGTCATTGGCGAAGTGTTAACCTGTATAGACCATCCGAATTCAGATCATTTACACATCACGACGGTGTGTGTGGGAGGTGAAGAGCCTCTTCAGATTGTCTGCGGAGCCCCTAATGTAGCTGCCGGACAAAAGGTGGTGGTAGCTGTAAACGGTACCAAATTGTATGACGGCGACGAAAGCTTTACAATAAAAAAATCAAAAATCCGCG
>DAIPZX010000235.1:0-4191 GCA_036781995.1 Massilibacteroides sp.
TGGCTGAATGTTTTCAATAGTCTCTAATTGTCTGTAGTCTGCCTCTTTGCTTTTTAAATGAGGCTGAAACTTTCGCTAGTATATTTTTAGTAGACGTAAGTCGTTCTTTGTATTTATGTAAAAGCAGCATGAGGCAAAACAGCGAACTTCGCTCGTTTCTAAACTATGCACCTAAAAAGCAAAAACGGACAAAATGGCGTAAATAGCTGACCTATTGGTACTAACTTCATTAATCTTCTCTCCGCTGCAAGCAGTAAAAAAGCAAAATATTGTGTATTTCGGAAGACTTTCCGTTACGAATGCGTTACCTGTTTTTGTATTGCAGCAACCATCCAAACAACGAATTCTCCCATGAAAGAAGAACGATTATAGTCTTGTTCTACTGTTGTGTGAGAAATAAGCCTGAGTTCGGGTTTTTATTCACTGAATCACAATAATTTGCGTACCGTTGATTAGCTCTATAACAGTTAATTTTGTAATCTGTAAAAGAGTTAATTATGACAGAAGTAAAAGTGAGTTTCTACCTCAAGCGAAATGAGGAGAAACAAGACGGAACCGTTCCCGTTCTGGGGCGTATCCGAATCGGAAAATCCATGGTGCAGTTCAGCGCCAAAGTAAGTGTTCCCGTATCCCTTTGGGATACTACCTCCGGCAGGGCTACCGGAAAAAGCAAAACCACCCTCTCCGTCAACGCATCCTTAAACAGGATTAGCGTAGCCGTCCATTCCGCCTACCGGAATTTGCTGGCGAAAAAAGAAAACGTTTCAGCCGCAGATGTAAAGAATGCCTTTCAGGGCATCGCATCCGAACAGGACACCCTTGTCAAATACTATGAAGCCCATAATGAACAATTCCTGAAAAATGTCGGTGTGAACCGGTGCATGGAAACATACAAACGTTATGGCATCTCCCTTAACCACCTGAAACGCTTCATGCGAAAGAAATACAATGATATCCTTTCAGGCATTGACCCCATCGTTTGTAGCAGACTATGATTATTACCTGCGAGTGGAACTCCGCTTCGCTCCACAGACGATTGTAAATACTATCGGACAACTCCGCAGAATCGTAAAGATAGCCATCAATAATGGACTTCTCCGAAATGATCCATTTATTGACTATGAGTTTATAACGTCCCCTATTGTCCCAAAATCATTGACATCAGCAGAGTTAAAGAAGCTGATGAAGGCAAAGCTATCCCGCCCGAACTTGAACTTCATTCGTGATATGTTTTTGTTTTCATCGTTTACCGGCATTGCATTCAGCGATATGCGCAATCTGACGGCACAGAATCTTTCCATTGCGGAAGACGGTGTTAAGTGGATACACCTCAAACGGAAGAAGACCGGAACGCCTTGCCATATTCCCCTTTTGGAAATACCCCTACAACTAATCGAAAAATATAAGGGAATAGCGAAAGAGGGTAAATTATTTCCTATGATTAGTTGCAGCAAGACCAATATCTATCTTAAACGAATAGCTACGGAATGCGGTATAGATAAGCGTGTTACATTTCACATGGCAAGGCATTGCTATGCCAGCGTAGTGACTCTATCTCAGGGAGTTCCATTGGAAACAGTAGCCGAATTGTTGGGACATCGGGATTGGAGAGCCACCCGTATCTATGCACAGGTAAGCAATGAAAAAATCGGTGAAGATATGCGCCACTTGAATAAACGTCTGTCCGGCAAGTTCCATTTGGCGGAGAACAATATACTATAATAAAGGAAGGAGAATATTATGAATACAAATAATAAGAGCAGTCATTCCAATACTACTTACAGCACTTTCGCAGTTCTGTTTTATATTAACCGGCAGAAGATAAAGAAAAACGGCATGTGTCCGTTGATGGGCAGAATCTCCATCAATGCGGAAGTAGCCCAGTTCTCTGCCGGAATAGACATCGACCCGTCGCTATGGGATGCGAAAGCCTACCGCATGACTGGCAAAAGCCGCCATGCTGTCGAAACGAATTATCAGATAGAGAAATTAACTGATAGAATCAATCGGTACTATAAACAGATATTAGACGAGCAGGGATATATTACGGCGGAGCTTGTAAAAAATGCCGTAAGCGGTATCGGGAGGAAAAAAGAAAACTTGCTGGAACTCTTCCACGAGCATAACGAAGAATATGCCAAGCAGATAGGCGTTACACGCTCCAAAGGGAGTATCAAGGCTTATGAAGCCGTAGAAAAACAGACGAAACATTTCCTGCATGTCCACTATGGCATGGAAGATATACAGTTATAGCAACTGAAATTATCTTTCATTGAGAAATTCGATTCTTTCCTTCGTATCGAACAAGGATTTACCGCCCATACAATATCTACCTATACAATCATCCTTAGAAAGATAGTCCGCAGGGCAATCAGCCAGGGAACGTTGCATAAAAATCCTTTTGCCGCCTATATTCCCGAACAGCCTCCCCGTAAGCGCAGGCACATGACTCTGGAAGAATTGGAGAAGTTTATGAACGTTCCTGTAGCCTCCAAACGCTTATGCCACACACGAGATATGTTCATATTTGCAACCTTCACAGGTTTGTCATACGCGGATATGTGTAATTTATCAGAAGAAAATATCCATAAAGGCAGGAACGGCAGCTTTTGGATTGACATCAACCGGCAGAAAACTGGTATCCGGTGCAATATACCATTACTGGATATACCTTTGCAGATAATGGAAAAGTACAAGCCTGAACGCAACGGAAATAAAATATTCAAGATGACATCTCCCTCTTGCGTACAAGTCAACCTGAATAAGGTCGCTAAATTATGCGGGATTGAGAAGCGAATTACCTACCATCAAAGCCGCCATAATTTCGGAACCCTAATTACGCTCTCCCGTGGAGTGCCATTGGAAACGGTCAGTCAAATGATGGGGCACAAATGTATCCGTACCACTCAGATTTATGCCAAACTTACCCGACAAAAAGTCAATGAGGATGTAAAAAAGGTAAGCGATCGTATCGGTCGGAAATACAAACTTCCAGTTCAAAGTGGTAGCAAAACGAGGAAAACAATACAAAATAACGAAATTCAAACCGGGCAATCATGAGTAGAGAGATAATAACCATAGAAAACGGAATTGTATCCATTCCGGCTTCAACCGAAATCTGGATGACACAACACCAGCTTGCCGATTTGTTCCAATGCTTTGTTGGTAAAATAAACGCAAACATTCGTGCCATCCTGAAAACCGGGGTGTTGGACGAAAGTAAAGTTTGCCGGATTTATCATTACGTGAATGGCAATTTTGTAGAACAGTACAATATAGAAATGATAATCGCCCTTTCGTTTCGCATTAAATCAAGGAACGCAGAGGTGTTTCGGAAGTATATAATTGGAAAGTTCGTTAGAGATGAGGATACAACAAGGTATATACTTCAATTACATATAATGGATATCAATAATTTAAACTAAATTTGTAGAACCAAGTTGTGGCTAATTTGACACAATTAAAAACAGAAATAATAATGGCTAAAATAAAAGTACAGGAAACAGAAGTTACAGTTGTCAGTATCAATAATGCCGATTATATCTCTTTGACGGATATTGCAAGATATAAGTCAGAAGAACCTTTTATTGTGGTTGTAAACTGGATGCGTAATCGAAATACAATTGAGTATCTGGGAATTTGGGAAAGTTTGTATAACCTGAATTTTAAACCTATCGAATTCGATAGGTTTAGAAAAGAAGCGGGATTAAATGCTTTTACCCTCTCTCCTCAAAAATGGATTGAATCAACAAATGCAATAGGTATTATTTCAAAATCTGGACGATATGGCGGAACTTTTGCGCATAAAGATATTGCCTTCAAATTTGCAAGCTGGATTTCGGTTGAATTTGAATTGTATATCATCAAAGAGTTCCAACGCCTCAAAGAACATGAACAGCAGCAACTTGGTTGGTCAGCCAAACGGGAACTGTCGAAAATCAACTACCATATCCATACTGATGCCGTAAAGCATAATCTTATACCGGAGGAACTTACCGCTCAACAAATATCAATCGTGTATGCCAACGAAGCAGATGTTCTGAACATGGCTCTTTTCGGTATTACTGCAAAGCAATGGCGTGATGCTAATCCTGATTTGAAAGGCAATATCCGCGATTATGCAACCATTAACGAACTGATATGTCTGTCAAATATGGAAAACATAAATGCTGTTTTGATAAACGAGCAAGT
>DAIPZX010000236.1:0-4181 GCA_036781995.1 Massilibacteroides sp.
ATTTCCAGAAATTGCATTTCATTATTTATGGGTGCTCTGCGGATACCCAGAAGATTCCGAACAGCAGCAGATTGGTTGATTGCTACTTTCCCCTTACCCGGTACGGATTCCTGTAGTTCGTCAATAATAGAAAAAAACTGTTCTTCGTATTGATTTTGAGCATAGATAGGATGCACAGCCCATAGCAATAAAAAGAAAGATGATCTTAAAAGTATTTTTCTCATGCGTATATAAAAAGAAAAAGAGGAATACCCCGGGAAGGCAAACTGTAACGATCGTCAAATTGCTTCTCCGGGTATTCCATTTTTTGAATTATTATCAAAATGCTTCAATAATCGGAAGGAATTTATCTACACCTAAAGATGCTCCGCCGATCAAGCCGCCATCAACATCCGGTTTTGAGAATAATTCTTTCGCGTTAGAAGCGTTACAGCTTCCACCATAAAGGATAGAGCAGTTATTAGCAACGGCTTCGCCGTATTTAGCGGCAACCACTTTACGGATATACGCATGTATTTCCTGAGCCTGGTCTGAAGAAGCCGTTTTGCCTGTTCCGATAGCCCAAACCGGTTCGTAAGCCAATACTATTTTGCCGAAATCTTCAGCGGAAAGATCAAATAAAGAGGCTTTGATTTGTTCTTCAACAACTTCAAAGTGCTTACCTGCTTCTCTTTCTTCCAATACTTCACCAATACAGAAGATCGGAGTTAACCCGTTTGCTAAAGTCAGGTTTACTTTTGTTTTCAGGATTTCAGCAGTTTCGTGGTAGTAAGCACGTCTTTCCGAGTGACCTAAAATTATATATTTCGCGCCTGTTGAAGCAACCATAGCTGCAGATACTTCACCTGTGTAAGCTCCTTTTTCCTGATCTGCACAATTCTCTGCTGCCACACCGATCTTTGTCGTATCAATAGAAGCGGCAATAGAAGCCAAATGCGTAAAAGGAGTACCGATCACTACATCACAGTTTACTGTTTTACCTTTCAATGCTGCGTCTAATTCTTTAGCAAGAGTAAGACCTTCAGGAAGGTTAGTATTCATTTTCCAGTTTCCTGCAACAATATTTTTTCTCATAAGTACAATTATTATTTAATATGTTATACATAAATTAATTCACACTTCCCTTCCTTCTTCTATAACGAAAGAAGTCATACGCCCAAACGAATAGCAAAGGTACGGCAAAAGAAAATAGGCATATAGCTATTTTTTGATCTTCTTTGCGAGGTTCTATCGTTTCTTTACTTAAATAATCTGAAAGAACACTTTCTATCTCTTCTTCTTTCGGTATATCATTATAATGCCATTTGGCAAACACAATGCCATTTTTCAATAATACCAAACCCGGATTTGAACGGATTATTGTTTTAAGCAGAGTCTCATCGCCCATTAAAAATGGGTATTCGGCACCCGTCTTGTCAATCCAGTCTTGTATGATGTCGTTTGACGAAGCTGTCACGCAATAGAAGGCAATCCCGTGTTCATTCGCATAGTCAAAGAAGGCATTTATTTCATCAATTTTCTGATCTTTTGCATTTTCTAATTTTGAAGCAATCAGCAGGAGAGTTCCCTTTTCATCCGAAAGGATTTCGTCTGTTACGTTCTGATCGTCTGCGTTAAACAGAACGAAGTCTTTGATAATAGGGATGTAGCCCTGCTTAACAAGTTCTGTTTTAGATTCTACAAACGTCCACGCAGGGTCATCGGCAGGATAATCATTCAACGAAAACTCTTTTTGCACCCCGTCTTTTTCATAAACGAACGTATATTCATATTCGTCTTCTTCGGCTCCTTCCGGGATGCTCATTAATGCCGACAGGTTAGCGCCTGTTTTATAAGGGCGGAAGTCTTTAACCGGCAGATGCGAATAATTCCAGTATGAGAAAATCATACACATGCAATAAGCATATAACGCCACAAACCAATAGGTTTTGTAGGTAAAGAAAGGCACTATCCGTTGGTTGTAAATAAATAAAAAGACAGCTGCTGCCAATAATACGATATTCTTATAAAATGTTTCCCAGTTTGTTATAACCAATGCATCTCCAAAGCAACCGCAGTCAGATACCGGATCAAACAAAGCCAGGTATAATGTAAGCGGAGTCATAAAGACCATCATTACTAACACCAAAAAACTGGAGTAACGGCGATAAACACCTAACAACACGCAAACACCCAATGTGAATTCGATAGCCGCCAGGTTGAAAGAGATAAACCCTGAGAATAGTTTAAGTCCATCCCATCCGAAAGCCCCCAGATATTCATTGATCTTAATCAATCCTCCTACAGGGTCGACAGCTTTCACAAAACCGGAGAATGTAAAAACCAATCCGATCAGTAATCTGCTGCATTCGGCCAATGTCTTTATTGTTATCTTTTTGAAATCCATTTCTTATTCGTCTCCGAATTCCAGTTTAATCAATCCGAATAAAGCGTAATTTACCATATCCATATAGTTCGCATCAATACCTTCAGACACGAGTGTTTGTCCGGCATTGCTCTCTATTTGTTTTGTCCTGTAGAGTTTCATTAATATCAGGTCAGTATACGAACTAATGCGCATATTGCGCCAAGCTTCATCGTAGTCGTGATTTTTGGCATACATCAGTTCCTTTGTTTCCGTCATATACTTATCATAAAGCGCCAGCGCCTCTTCGGATGAAATGTCAGTCGTGTCGGAAAAATTCAGTGACAATTGTATCAATCCTATGATACTATAGTTGACAATAGCAATAAACTCAGGTTGAATACCTTCATCTACCAGATTAATGCCCTTTATTTCCAGACTGCGAATACGTTTCGCCTTAATAAATAGTTGGTCTGTAATTGATTGAGGACGCATAATGCGCCAGGAAGGACCGTAATCATGAAGTTTTTTTTCAAACAAATTTCTGCACAGAGAAATCACTTTCTCAAATTGCTCCTTAGTATCTATCATATTCTTAGCCATATAACGTACTACAAACTTACTTAAAAACATTCGATTATTTAAGCTCAGCCCTGAAATCCGGTTATGATTAAGAAAATATAACATATTCATTTCCTTTCAGTCGCTCATCATCTATCGTGAATCCTTTTTGAATATATTCATGCGGTTGTTGTGTTGCCCATTGCCTGAATCGTGTTGCTATCTGAGGCTCCGCCCTTCTTCTTTATCTATACTTCTTAAAATTTTCCGCTTGCTCAAAAATCTCAGTATATACTTCATCGCGTTCTACCGGCGGATATCCATGTTCGTCAAGTAAGAGTATTAAGCCAACTTTCAAAGCAGACTTAATATCATCCCTTTTATCCCAATCAGGATATTTGGCTTGTGAATCAACTAATAGCTTCACACTTTTAGCCAATTCTATCAATTTATCATCGGGATAAGTGAAATCATATTTCACACAGAGCGTTTTCAGAATATCGTAAAATGCTTTCTCTTCAAAGTCAATACCCATAGCATCTCCTGCTGAAAACTCTTTATGCACTTCCCAAATCAGGTTCGTCAGTTGCTCCGCCATTTCTTCATACACTTCGCTTCGCAAAATATCATTGGCATCCCGTTGATTATATCGCTCGACTAATCGTTCCATCTTTTGGCTGAAATCAATACCTTTAATGCGATTTACCTTTTTTATTTCGCCAATAACCTTTGCCAATAGCTTTTGAAGCAACTTGATTTTAGTATTGGGTAGCTTTATTTTGTCAATCTTCGCCAAATAATCTTCATCAAAAATATCCTGCTCGGTTTCACTCTCCGACCCCATTTTGAATATTTCTTCTACACCGTCACTGGTCAACGCGTCTTTTATCATCTCGTGTACTCGGGCATTCATCTGAGCCGTATCAGGTGCATCGCCCTTTGTCAATTTGAAGACAATGGAACGAACCGCCAAATAGAAGTGTGTGTAATCCCGTTCCTTTTGTGTCAACTGCTCACTTCCAGTACAAATATCATAAGCCGCTTTCAGGCGTTTGACCATATCCATGAAACGAGTTTCAAACTCTTTGGTGCATTGCACATATTCGGCAGCCATATTCAAACAGTTCAACTGTTCTAATATACTGCCTGAAAAATATCCGGAACTGTCAAATTTGTGGAACAACTTCGCCAACAAATCCAAATGATCTTTTACTACAACCAACGATTGGGCAATATCTTCAAAGTTATCTTTATCGCCTTTGTTGTAGTGTGCCAA
>DAIPZX010000237.1:0-4180 GCA_036781995.1 Massilibacteroides sp.
ATCAACTTCAATTTACATCTAATAATTTATGTACAGAAATTTATAGAGAATAAAAATCCAAAGTAAAAGAAACGGCTCACGCCGTATTACATATTAATAACAATTAAAACGTTTTTACTTATGGAAACATTGACAGAAACGCCATTTTTCTTGCTGCTGGCAGACCAAAATGGTAAAACAATTGCCAGCGAGACGGAATTGACTTCCGTCTATAAAGAATTTATCCGTTCGGTTGTCCGGCTGTGTACAGCGGGAGTTGGAGAATGTCCGGCTTTTTTCACGTTGAATTACACACGGTTTGAGTTGGAACAATTACAATTAAAGAACGCCGCGAACGGAACGGGGGGGAAATGCACCAATCGAGTTATTCCTGCGTAAATCAACATTATTCATAGACAGTGTTTTAGAATGGCTAAAGAGTGCTGAAACTGCATCCACATCCACATCACAAAAAACAATCTTCCTCAACGAACAAAAGTCTGATCCTGCTCCCGAATGGACAGACGATGCGATCAAATTACTGGAACTTGCGCTATCCGTTCACAGGGCAAGGTCTATCAATCATGGAAAAACTACCACAAAATTTATCGTCGATCTATTTTTCAACCTATTCGGTATGAAACCGGGCAACTTCTCTGCTACTTATGGCGTGATGCGCACACGGGCGGGCAGCCGCACCAAATATCTGGATGAACTGAAAGAAGGATTGGAGGATAAAATGGATGAAGATGACAGAAAAGCAGAAGAAAAGTTAAAAAAGAAATAACTGAATTATAGGAATGTAAAGGAAAAGGAGAGATGGTTAAAATCTCTCCTTTTTATGGATCTTTTAATCGAAGGCTAACAACCATATATGCCTTTTTTCTGTCTAATCCAATCAGGGAATTTTTTTGAACTATCGTTTGTCAGTTCTATTATTGCAATATTCGAACAATCAACATCTGCTTTTTCATTATTTCTTATTGTGCCAAGAATCCATTCTATCTGACATTGTTCCAATTTAGGAATGAGACATTCAACAGGGACTAACTGTCCACGCGAGGAGTGAGTAGTGGAATATATTTCATATATAGTCTGTCCTCTTGCGTTGATAATTTTTTCTTTCCAATCACTATTTATTAAATCAGCGAAATGCGAATCTATAGGAATGCCGTCATCGCGTGTTTTCTTATATTGTTCAAATATATTTTCACTAACTAAGAACCATTTTTTCTCATTTTCAATTGGATTGCTCACTTTAGGACCATCTTCATGATTTAATCTTATTCTCCCTCTATGTACCCCGCACTCATCAACTGCCCTGAAATAAAGACTGCCAACAACGCCTTCATGTGATGATACAAAAATAAAATTTTCTACTTTAAATAAATCATTATTATGCATTATTATAAATATATTTCCTCCTACTCTATTTATTATTAGGCTTTTCGGGTTCCGCCGTTTGAAAGTTCTACGAACAAATATACTATGCTAATAAAGCGATTGAAAATTTACTTTCTAAAAGGGTGTTTTTTGCTTCTGTATGTAACTATTTCGTTTCTAAACGCTAAATCCACAAAAGAGATACTGCCTTTCAAAATATCTGCTTACCTTTGCCTATGTTTTTGAAATTCAGAAAACAACATACGCAACATGGCAAAAAAGAAACGGCAAGGGCATTACTGTAAAATATGCGGAGAGATCAAAGCCAATGAAAAATTCAGTGGCAAAGGACATGCTAAACATATTTGCAAGTCCTGTCAGTCTTTGCCCGCTGACAAACGAGCGGAAATGATGCGTTGTCCAAATGTGGATGAGCCGTTGGAAAAAGACTATGATGACATTTACGATTATACGGATATAGATGCTCTCCCCATATTTTCCGAGAAAAAGAAGTTTACCGAACTTGACAATTATGAAAAAATGTTGCTTCGGGATTATATCCGTTCAGCAATCATTGAGCATTGGGAGTATTTAAACGTATGCCCAAAAGAACAGGACTTGATTGAAATAAGAAAACGGATGATGCGTGTGGTGGAAGATGAATGGCATATTATTTTGAAGAATGATAAAACGCTAAGAAAATTCTTTCAGGACAATGCGGCGGTTGCAATCAACAAATTACAAAAGAAAACAGAGGATAGTCCCCCAAAAAGCGACTAACCTCTGCTTTCATTTAACTTATATTCCTATTCCCCTTGCTGCAACAAATGAGCCAACGCAGGGTCGTCCTTAATTCTTTGCAATTCCTCTGCAACTATCTGTTTCGTTTCGGCTTTAATGCGGTCGTAATTCTCTTTAATCATGTCTTTCATGCGATTAACTCCGTTTTCGTCCGTAAAATCGGTAATAACAGGAATGGATTGATACGCCTTTGTTTCGGCAGCGACTTTGGCATTATCTACAACAATTTCGCAATGGAAAATTTTCTGCTCGATACGTTCGTCAAAATTGTCAGCAATTGCACCTACAAACATTCCTTGCGTCAGGTTACTGATTTTCGACGGAGGTATCAGACTGTCCATTTGGGTGCTGATAGAGGTAGATTTATCGTTACGGTTGATAGTCATAGACTGGCGTTTCTGCAACACTTTCCCGAAACGGTCGGATAGCGTTTTCGCTGTTTCTCCCACAACTTGACCAGAGAAAATATTGCCGACGGTATTCATTACTACTTTGGCTTCTTTGTCGCCATAATCCCTTGTTAATTGTGAGAAATCCTGAAAGCCCAACAATACCGCCACTTTGTTGCTTCGGGCGGTGGCTATCAGGTTGTCCAATCCTTTGAAATAGATTGTCGGCAACTCGTCAATCACAACCGAACTTTTTAACTGTCCCTTTTTGTTTATGAGTTTCACAATGCGGGAGTTGTAAAGTCCCAACGCTGCACCGTAAATATTCTGCCTATCGGGATTGTTACCGACAACCAACACTTTCGGATCGTCGGGATTGTTTATATCAAGCGTAAATTCGTCGCCCGACATTACCCAGTATAACTGTGGCGAAATCATTCTCGAAAGCGGAATTTTCGCACTCGCTATCTGTCCCATTAATTGGTCGGCAGCACCTCCGAGCCATGCGTCCATAAACGGACTTAGGTAGTTTTCGAGTTCGGGATAAGACGTTAAAATCGGAAAAATATCTTCGTAACGTTTGTTCAGGAACTCAATCGCATGAGGGAACGTGCAATACTTTCCGTCCTTATAAATGCGGAGATACCAAATTATCGAAGCGAACAAAATAATCGGAGATTCCACAAAGAAGTCGCCCTGCTTTTGCACCCACGTTTTATTGAGGTTGAGCATAATTGTGTAGCTGCTTTCGTATGCGTCCGAAATATCTTCCATGAAAGACGGATTGATCGGATTGCATCGGTGTGAACGGCTCGGATCGTCAAAATTAATCACATAGAATGTCGGAACTTTTTTGTAGCCTAATTGATTATTCAATAAATGGTTGTAGGCGATTGTAGAAAGGTCGGGAAACTTGAAATCATACACGTACATTGAAAATCCTTTCTCAACCTGCTGTTTTATGTACTGATTGACAACGGCGTATGACTTACCACTGCCCGGAGTTCCCAACACAATGCTCGCCCGAAATGGATTTACGACATTTATCCAACCTTTCCATTGCTTCTTTTTATACCAAAACTTTGTCGGCAGATTCACGGAATAGTCACTCTGCAATAGCCGTGTTTCCTGCATAAAACTCTCGTTTTCGGTATTGAAAACGTCGTCCATAAGATTGCTCTTCAGCAATCGGCTCATCCATAGCCCGCCAACCAAAAGGAACAAATACCCTGCTGCCATTGTCAGAACATAAAAACCTGTTATCGCTGCTGCGGGTAAAGGCAGGTCGAGTATCCACCAGTTCATAAAGAACAGGACAAAACCGATTGCCAGAAAAACATAGATTTTCGTCCAAGTGATTTTTTCCTCTTTCACGCCTTTCGTACCCAGACACGAAAGGGCAAGGAATACGACGGCGAATAGTTTGGTGTACAGAATACTGCCGAATAGTCCGGCGGTGCGGTCGAAGTTCAGTAGTATCTTATCCACTACCTTTAATATAAATCCCCATTCGTGCAGTGCAAAATAGCAAAACCAATAAATGTTGATTACTACGAATACTATGCTGATTGCTCGCATAAATTCCATGACTTTGGCAAGTCCTCTTAAATCATCTTCTTGTTGCATTT
>DAIPZX010000238.1:0-4175 GCA_036781995.1 Massilibacteroides sp.
TATCGGGAGCCTTCCTGCCGCTTCCGGTATTCCCGGCTTCCTTGTCTTTTCGTTGGTGGAAAGCCGCCAGACTTTCTGCCATAAGCGAAGCAACTGTTTCCCGTGCATCGTGTTTACTTGAAACCAACTGCTCAAACATATCGGTCTGGCGTATCTCCAGTAAGGTATTCCCTGCCGCTTGCTTTTGTTCAGGAGTAGCTTCTTTTGCTCGGTTTACCGTCCGCACTGCATTTCCCAAATCCTCAAACTCAACACCTGATGCAAGTGCGGCTTGCGCTGCGCCTTCCACTTCTTCCGTTTCTTCTTCGTCATCTGTTCCGTCTGTTTCGTCCGATTCATATTCGAGCGGATAATCAATATCCATAAGCTCTGTTTCATCTTCGGGCGGACTATCGGAAAACACTTCGTCCAGTTCTTCCGGCGGCACTTCGGCGGAGGGTTTAACCTCGTCAGTCGGAACAAAAGTATCGGGTTTTTCTATCCCTTTTTCGATTTCAGGCGAGGTGGCAGCGAGTGGCTTCGATTTGGAAGCGAGTGGCGTTGAGCGGGTTCCGTCGAACTTGCTTTTGCCGACAATATCCGTTTTCAAATTATCCGTTTCAGGGATAGTATTTCCTTTACCGACTATATCCTTTTTCCGTCTTTTTGCCAGCTTCAGCCTGAAAAGGTAAATAGCTACAAAGAGCGCATATAGGATAACTACGGTTATAAATATCTTTCCCATATTATTGCTTGTATAGCTTGTTTATTTCATCTTTATATTCCTCCAGATGATGTTTAGCCATGTTTTCAAGAAAACCGGAAACACTCATTTTCCTGTCGCCCAGCCTTCGAGCTATCCGACAAAGCTGATCCCTGACTTCTTTACTCACGTAAACAGTCTGCCTGTCCACTATTTTGGGAGCGGACATGAACGTTTCTTTATAGTCCAACTGCTTTTCGTTACCGCCGCCATGTTGATCGGCTTCTATTACAATCATTTCTAATTCCTGATTTTTTCTGTCGGGAATACTGTTTTTGCTCTCCTTGACTTTTTTTCGGTGGCGTATTGCTTTAGGTACCATTATTACGGCAAGCACTATAAGGCAACACACAACAAATACTGTCATTACTGTATTTTCGCTATATAAAATCGGATTGGGTATCATAACTTTATTTTTTAGGGGTTAAATAATCATCGTCATTGTCTTTATTATATATTTCACTTATTTCATCCTGATAAGTGTCGAAATGGTGGGACAGCACATTATCAATGTAGCTGAATATCGAAACATCTTTCTTTCCTAAAGCCTGTACAATCTTTGCTATCCGTTTGTGGTACTTCTCCCGGATGCTTACCAGTTTACCGCTTCGCGTGGGTATGCCTGCATCGGTAAGGAACAGGCTTTCGTAATCGGGAGATTTACTTCGCTTGCGTTTAGTATCTTCACGGGGAGTTTCAACCTGAACAGCCGTCGGACTTTCTTTTTCTTCGGGTTGTTCCTGTATTTTTTCCTTTTCTTTTTCATGTTCGGGAACTAAGGCTCTGGGTACGGAACTGGGATTGTTCCGCCTTTCCTTATTCTTGAATGAGGATATGACAAAGTTTGCATCTATCTCATTCAGGTTTACTTCTTCTTTTTTAGCCATAACCTGTTATTTTAGGGTTTCCAACATTTCATCTATCAGGATATCAAGGTTACTGCCTTTTACCAGAGCCTTATCCGCAGGGAATAAGGTCGAGCGGAACAGTGCTTTATGATTGATTGATTGTTCCCGACGAAAGCGTTTACTATCGGGCAGGAACGTTTTGAAAAGCGGGAAACCCAGTTTTTCAATTACTTCCTCATATACTTCGTAGAGTTCCGTTTTTTCCCGTCCGTCCACAAGGTTCCAAAGCAAGTGAATACCCTTGATTGTTGCTTTGCCCGGAGTTATCAGGGCATCATTAACCGTAATTACATATTGCAAGGTACTCTCCAGTACCACACGGTCGGCGGAAATCGGCGCAATGATATAATCCATGAAAGACAGGGTATGAACTACATCAGGGTTATTGATTGTTCCCGGCAGGTCGAAGAACACAAAGTCAGGCTTCATTTCTTCGATTACCTCTTTTGCATCTTCCATAGCATTTTCAGGACTGCTCTCAATCACGACATACGCCTTTTTGCCCAGTGCGGAAAACTGATCGTAAGCCATGAGCTTATAATGCTCGTCATCCATTGTCATTTGTAAATCACGTTCACGCATTTCCGCAATGGAGTGTTGCGGAAAGTCGCAGTCAATCACGGCTACATTGTAGCCTTTCACATAGTGCAGGTAAGAAGCTACCAAAACTGTCAGGGTTGTTTTTCCGGCTCCGCCCTTTTGGGTACTGAAAGCCACGTTCATTGTTCTCTTTTCCATTACTTTTAATTTAAAAATTCAACATTGCTATATTGCTTTATTAATCGCTTGCGTTGTCAATCAATTTATCACACAGTTGCTTTTTCAATCAGTCGATTGCCTGTATGCTTAATCGCTAAATCAATCAATCGCTTTATCAGTTTATCAATCGCTCAATCTATTAATTGACCGCTTTGTTAATTGCTTGCTTAATCGCCCGATTTACTAATCATTCATTCGATTAATCGCTTGTTTGAATGATTGGTTTTGCAATCAATTAATCGCATGATTATGTAGGCGTATAATCAATCTGTCGGCAAATAAACTTCTAAAATTTATCTCCCGCACTACTTTTTCACGAGGTGGTAGCGAGTGGCGTCGATTTGGCAGTGAGTGGCGTTACCGCCTGTAATACAGCACGTTGTTTTACTCAATAACTTTGCTGCATGAAACGTCGTGTTATATCTAAGCCGTTTTTTCAGGCTCGTACCTCGCATTCATATCTGTCCCTGTTCAGGACAGATTTTATTTGCGACATGGCAAATAGCAAGCTGTGTTTTTTGCTGCACGAAACAAGTTCTGCTGCAAAAAACGCTTGCCCCACAAGGGGGGAAAACACCCTCCGAAGTCGGTTGTTTTTGAGAATCATTTCGGGCAATGATTGAATGGCAGTCGGGTACTGCACGACGGATTGTACCACTAAAAAATCCGACGTATGAATCAAAATGCAAGCAACACCCCGAAACGGGGTAAAGGGGGACGTACCCCGAAGAATGATCCGGCAAATTTCCGTTATTCGGTAAATTTTACTGCCGTCGAACACGCCCGGTTCCTCACGATGTTTGAGCAATCAGGGCTACAATCTAAGGCTCGCTTTATCGCTGCCCGTGTTTTTAATGACGAGTTCCGAGTGATAAAAACAGACCGTGCCACACTGGAGTATGTTACAAAACTCACTTCTTTTTACGCACAATTCCGCTCCGTAGGAGTGAATTACAATCAGGTTGTAAAGGAATTGCACACCAATTTTTCAGAGAAAAAAGCATTGGCATTGCTCTATAAATTGGAAAAAGCAACCATTGAACTGGTTGAAATCGGGAAGAATATTCAGGAATTATCCGAAGATTTTAAGGAAAAATGGTTGCAAAAATAAACATCGGGAGCAACCTATATGGTGCGTTGGCATACAATCAGGAGAAAGTGGACGAGGGTTTAGGAAAGATTTTAGGAGCCAATCTTGTCTTTGAACCTGCCGACGGGCGCTTCAATGTTTCGGAGTGTATGGAGGATTTTATGCAGTTTATTCCGGCTCACTTTCGTACCGAAAAACCTGTATTCCATGTTTCAATCAATCCGCATCCTGATGACCGCCTGACTGACGATCAGCTAACCGACATTGGACGGGAGTATATGCAGCGATTAGGATATGGCGACCAACCTTACCTCATTTTCAAGCATGAAGATATTGGACGGGAACACCTGCATATCGTATCGCTCCGGGTGGATAGTGAGGGAAAGAAAATCGACGACTATAAGGAGCATGAACGCAGTAAGGAGATAACCGAACATCTGGAGCGTAAATATAATCTCAATCCGGCAGAAGGACAAAAACGTACCGAGCAATGGGAACTTACCCCCGTCGATGCTTCAAAAGGCGACCTAAAAAAACAGATAGCATCTGTTATCAAACCGTTGGCATCTATGTATCACTTTCAGTCAATGGGAGAATACAAAGCTGCCCTTTCACTATATAATATAAATGTAGAGGAATTGAAAGGAGAGGTAAAAGGGAAGCCTTATAGGGGTTT
>DAIPZX010000239.1:0-4108 GCA_036781995.1 Massilibacteroides sp.
AAATATTCCGATAAGTTTTATCTTTTAAAAGATTGCTTAAGGCGGCTATTTCCGGATGGGCGGTGTATAATTCGAGTAAGTTTTTTACCTCCACGTGAATTGTAAATTTTCCACAAAGGTAATTCTTTTCGAATAAAAACGGTCCTTAATGGATAAACACAAAGAACGAACTGCCGTCTGCGGCAAAATTCAAATCAGGTGAATTCTTTCTTTAATTGTTTAACCCAGGCGGAGATGCGCGCGGAGGTTTGGGCTGATTGATTTTCCTGATCGAGCGCGAGTCCTAAGAATTTACCGTCCCGCAGCGCGCGCGAACCTTCAAATTGATAACCGTCCGGTGAGGTAAGTCCTACGATCTGCGCGCCGGCTGATTCGAACAACTCAGCCAGCAGTCCGATGCCGTCTACGAAATTTTCAGGATAACCTGCCTGATCTCCCAGTCCGAAAATAGCGACCTTCTTTCCTTTCATTTTAAGGCTGTCCAGTTCCGGTAATAGCTCGTCCCAGTAGGAGGGAAGTTCGCCGTCAAACCAGGTTGAAACACCGATAATCAGATTGTCGTAAAGTTCAAACTCTTTCTTCCCGGCTTCTTCAACCGAAACAACGTCCGTCTTATCTTCTCCGAATGCTTCTTGTATTTCTTTTCCGATTAAGGCTGTCTTTTTGGTGCCGGCACCAAAAAATAATCCTGTCTTCTTCATGTTTTCTTATTTTACTTGTATAAAATTAGTATGCTAATTGCTTTTTGGCCGCTTCATAGATTAATGATACGTTGGGCAAAATAGCCCGTTCCAGAATAGGGTTGAACCCTACCGGTGTAAAGGTTGAGCCCACACGTTGAATAGGAGCATCCAGATAGCGGAACATTTCATCCGCGATCGTTGCCGCTACTTCCGCACCGAACCCGGAGAACACTTTGTCTTCATGTACGATCAGCACTTTGCCGGTCTTCTTGACCGATTCGAAAATCGTGTCTTTATCTAACGGAAGAAGTGAGCGAAGGTCGATAACCTCTACATTGCCTTTGCCTTCCTGCGCCAACTGCTTAGCCGCCTGAATGCTCAGGTGCGTGGTGTTGCCGTAAGTAATTAAAGTCAAGTCGTTGCCGGCATGACGGATGCGGGCTTTACCGAAAGGAACTTCGAAATCATCAGGAACAACTGTCGATGACTCAACAGCATTATATAAAGCCTTGGGCTCCATAAAAACAGTCAGTCCTTCCGAACGGAGACTCGTACGCAACAGTCCGGCTGCATCATCTGCGAATGACGGATAAACGATACGTGCTCCCGGCAAGGTTGTCAGCGCGCCTTCGATGTTTTGTGAATGATAAAGTCCGCCGCCGATATAGCCCCCTGAAGCCAGCCGGAGGGTGATGTTGGGAGAAAACTGTCCGTTGCTTCTCCAGTAGTCATGAGTTGTTTCTACATACTGATTCATGGCAGGCCAGAAATAATCGGCAAACTCAGCGCCTTCAATCACGACTCTGATCTTTGAATCGAAACGGCTCATGCCATTGGCTGTGCCTACAATATAGTCTTCAGCGATCGGCGCGTTGTACACGCGATTCTGCCCGAACTCCTGTTGTAAACCTTTAGAAACATTGAACACCCCGCCTTTATCGCGGTTAGCTACGTCTTGTCCGAACAGGAATGTGTCCGGGTTGTGACGAAATTCGGCTTTCAGCGTTTCGTTAATTGCTGTCACTATATTCTTCTTTTCGCCTTCCTGCTGATGCGTTCCGTCCACATAGACCTTAGGAATATAAGGCGTGGGAACCACAAAGTCGTAAATGCTTTTTGGATCGGGATCCGGAGCGGAAATCGCCTTACGGTTAGCTGCGCTTAGTTCTTTTCTGGCTGCTTCTTCTATTTCTTTCAGTTCTTTCTCTGTGAAACGTTTGTAGCGTAACAACATGCGGCGGAACTTCAACAAAGGATCGGCTGCTTTGACGTAAGACAATTCATCTTCGTCACGATAAAGCGTGTGCTTGTCAGAATTGGAGTGCGAGCCGATACGTACACAGTTGGCTTGAATAATGACCGGATTGCTTGTCTCAATCGCGTATTCACGGGCTTCTGTCATCGCGTTCATAGAGTCGAATACATCCTTGCCATTACAGTGGATGATCTTCAGATTCTTCATGCCTGAAAAATTATCCGCGACCTTACGATTGGCGGTCTGGTCTTTCTTCGGAACGGAAATTCCGTAACCGTTGTCTTGTATAACGAAGATAACCGGTAGCTTTTCGTTGCTTGCTCCGTTGATTGCTTCGTAAACATACCCTTCAGACATGGAAGACTCGCCATGCGATGTGATCGCCACCCCGTTATGCTTATAATACACCATGGCGCGGGCTACACCTACGGCGTGCGTGTCATGACTGGCAACAGCCGAGGATACGTTTTCTATATGTAAGTTGAGCTTCGCGAAATGATTAGACATGTGCCGCCCTCCGCTGGCAGGGTCAGTTGCTTTGGATATCCCGTTTAAAATAATCTCTTCGGCGGTGATTCCGGCAGAGAGTACCGTGAGCATATCCCGGTAGTAAGGAAACAAAAAGTCTTTTCCACGCTCGAAAACCTGTCCCACTGCCAACTGAATGCCATCATGCCCTGCGTAGGGAGCATGATATGACCAGCCGAGAGATTGCAGGAGATAAGCCGGAGCTTTCTCGTCAATCGCCCGCCCGAGCGTCATCAGGTGAAACCATTTTTTTAAGGTTGCTTTATCCGTTGTTTTTATATCGTACTTTTTCATACCACTTTAATTTGTTGTTTTAGTCATTCCAGTTTTCCAGATAATCAGCTATTCGGCGCACAAACTCGCCACCCAGAGAACCGTCTATCACGCGATGATCGAATGAAAGAGACAGATATAGCTTATGGCGTATAGCGATAACGTCTCCTTCCGGCGTTTCGATTACGGCGGGTTTCTTTTCAATAGCTCCAACCCCCAGGATGGCCACTTCTGGCTGATTGATGATCGGGGTGCTGATTATACTCTTGAATGAACCGTAGTTGGTGATTGTAAACGTACCTCCCTGAATATCATCCGGCATTAACTTATTCTTACGCGCCTTGCTTGCTGCCGTACTGATAGACGCGGCCAGTCCGCTGATGCTTAGCTTGTCTGCGTCCTTGATAACCGGAACGATCAGGTTTCCGTTATCCAACGACACGGCGATACCTATATTGATATGTTTCTTTTGGATGATTGTATAGCCGTCAACAGATGAATTAATCCGTGGGAAATCTTTCAGCGCCTTGGCGGTTGCTTCCGTGATGGGAGGCATAAAGGTCAGGCTTACTCCTTCGCGTTGCTTGAAGGCATCTTTGTTTTTCTCCCTCCAGCGTACCAGCTTGGTTACATCCACCTCAATGACCGTGGTGACATGCGGAGCTATTTTCTTAGACTCCGACATCCGGTCTGCAATAATACGGCGCACAGGGTCCATGGCGATCACTTCGTCTTCTTCTCCTGCTATAACAGGTATGGACGGAGACGGAGCAGGCGATTGTGAAGCTTGTGGTGCGAGAGCGGGTTTCGCAGCAATCTGAGGCGCGGAAACGCCTTTCTTTTTCCGCTCGATATAGGCTTCCATGTCGCGCTTGCTGAGACGTCCCAGATAGCCGGTTCCCTGAATGGAATCCAGTTCTTCTTTGTCTATGCCGGCTTCCTGTGCCTTGCTTAATACAACGGGTGAGTACCAGCGGTCTTCGCTTCCTTTCGTGTTCTTTACCGGTTCGGCAGGGGCTGAGGTTGCTGTGTTTTCGGCAGCTTGTTCCATAGCCGGTTCCGTACTGGTTGTGTCTTCTTCGTCTTCACCATCCAGTTGAATTAAAGCGACTACTACGCCTACAGCGATCGTATCGCCTTCATTGGCTAATATTTTAACTACTTTACCGGCTACGGGAGATGGAATTTCAGCGCTTACTTTAGCCGTATTAACTTCAAACAGTACGTCATCTTCATGAACGGTATCACCTGTTTTGACAGACCAGGAAATGATCGTGCCTTCTGTGATGCTTTCGCCCAGTTTGGGCATTTTTATTTCAAATGTTGCCATAAAATTTTAATTAAGAATGTAAACCGTCCGGAGGATATG
>DAIPZX010000240.1:0-4106 GCA_036781995.1 Massilibacteroides sp.
TCTTTTGCGTTTGAAGCCAACGGCTTTTCACACAAAACATGTTTGCCCTGATTCATAAATAAAATACTTTGTTCCGCATGCAGAAAGTTGGGAGACGCTATATAAACGGCATCAATCAGGGTACTCTCAGCCATTTCCTTCAGGTTGGTGAATGTATGCGGAATGTTATGCTTCCGCGCAAACGTATCAGCAGTTTCTTGTGTTCTAGAGTAAACCGCGGTCAATTCGAAACGCTCATCCTGACGGGCTCCGCGAATTACCCAGTCCGAAATAAAGTTAGTACCAACGACACCGAATCTGATTTTATCTGTTTTCATTGCTTGATAAGGGGATTAATGCGTTTTAACATAAAAAACACCCCTGAAAAGGACGGTATAACGCCTTCTTCAGGGGTATCTTTTTTATTTACGGAAAGGAGGCTTGACAACCTGCGCTTTCAGTGATTTATTTCTTACTTTGATAAAGATAGGTGTACCTGCTTTGGCAAATTCAGGCTTAACATAGCCCATCCCGATACCAATCTTCAATACAGGAGACATAGTTCCTGAAGTGACTTCACCGATAACAGCATCGTTTTCGTCTACTATTTCATAGCCGTGACGGGGTATTCCTTTTTCCTGTAGTTCAAACGCACACAGTTTGCGACTTACGCCTTCTTTCTTTTGTTGTTCTAATTTAGCTTTAGCCGGGAAGTCTTTTCCGTCTACAAACTTCGTGATCCAACCTAAGCCTGCTTCAATCGGAGAAGTCGTATCGCTCAGATCATTACCGTACAGACAGAATCCCATTTCCAAACGAAGTGTATCACGGGCGCCCAGTCCGATTGGTTTGATTCCTTCCGGCTTACCGGCTTCGAATATGGCATTCCAGATCGTCATAGCGTCGGAGTTATAGAAATACAACTCAAAACCTCCTGCTCCGGTATAGCCTGTATTGGAAATAATTACGTTTTTGCATCCTGCAAATTCACCTGTAACAAATGAATAATAAGGAATAGCGGAAAGATCAACCGGAGTAAGACGTTGAAGTACGGCTAATGCTTTTGGACCTTGAATGGCTAACTGACCGGTTTTATCGGAAGCGTTCTCCAACTCCGCGCCAACTGTGTTGTGTTTCACGCACCAATCCCAGTCTTTAGCGGTGTTGCCGGCATTCACTACAAGCAGATATTTTTCCGGCTCATAATGATAGACAAGCAGATCATCTACAATGCCGCCTTCTTCATTCGGGAAACAAGTGTATTGGGCTTTTCCGAGAGCCAAACCTGAAGCGTCGTTTGAAGTAACATGTTGAATAAACGCGAGTGCATTAGGACCTTTCACCCAGAATTCTCCCATGTGTGATACATCAAATACGCCCACTCCGTTGCAAACGGTCAGGTGTTCGTCGATAATACCACTATATTCAATCGGCATGTTATAGCCGGCAAACTCATGCATTTTTGCTCCTAAAGAGATATGCACATCAGTAAACGGTGTAGTTTTCATGTTTTCTTGTTTAAGATTTATGTGTTAATAGCTCTGCTATTTTGATAATTGTTTCCATACTTTTCTGCAATGACGAAACCGGTAGAAATTCATAACGCCCGTGAAAATTATGACCTCCTGCAAATATATTCGGACAGGGCAATCCCATAAACGACAAGCGCGCTCCGTCCGTACCTCCGCGAATAGGCTTTACAATAGGCTTCACTCCTATCTGAGTCATTGCTTCAAAAGCCAAATCTACAATATATTTCTTAGGTTCTACCACTTCACGCATATTATAATACTGATCACGCAACTCAAGAGAAATACTTTCCGGGTATTTCGCATTCATTTGATCAACCAACGATTGTAATAGTTCCTTCTTTTTTTCAAATAAGGTACGATCATGATCACGCACGATGTAAGAAAGCGAAGCCGACTCCACCGAACCGCTCATTTGTATCAGATGGAAAAAGCCTTCATAGCCTGTTGTTTTTTCCGGGCGTTCTTCTGCCGGTAAGGAAGAAGCAAACTCCAAAGCAAGCAAGGATGCATTCTGCATTTTATTTTTTGCGGTACCCGGATGTACGTTCAAACCTTTAAAGTGGATTTTAGCAGCAGCGGCATTGAAATTTTCGTATTCCAACTCTCCGATCTGTCCGCCGTCAATCGTATAAGCCCATTCACAACCGAACTTTTCCACATCGAAATGATCGGCTCCCTGTCCTATTTCTTCATCAGGTGTAAAACCAATACGGATCTTTCCATGTGTTATCTCCGGATGGTTTTTCAAATAGACCATCGCAGATATAATAGCAGAAACTCCTGCCTTGTCATCTGCTCCAAGCAGTGTTTTTCCATTCGTTACCACGATATCCTGCCCAATATAATTGGTTAGTTCGGGAAACATTTTGGGAGACAAAACAATATTATCTTCTTTATTCAGCAGAATATCACCACCGGTATAGTTTACTACGCGAGGCGTAACATCTTTGCCGGATAAATCCGGACTGGTATCCAAATGTGCTACAAAACCAATAACCGGCACTTGCTTGGTTGTGTTTGCCGGGAGAGTTGCCATAATATAAGCACGCTCATCCAATGAAATATCTTCAAGACCTATCGCTTTCAGTTCTTCTACGATTTGTTTCGCAAGTACCAATTGCCCCGGTGTACTGGGGGTTGTTCCTGTATTCTCGTCTGATTCGGTGTCGAACTTGACATATCTTAAAAATCTGTCTAATGGATTCATGTTCTTTATTCTTTTAAAAATAACTGTTCGCGTTATAACAATGCGTACATACACATTCGGTCGGAAGTCCGATTGATTCAATCAGGTCTTCAACCGTATTAAAACTTAATGTCGTAATGTTTAGTTTTTCGCGGATACATTCTACCAGTTTATTATACTCAGCAGTTCCGGTAGTGGAATATTTTTCCAGATTCTTTTCGTCATCCCCTTCCAATTCTTTTACAATACGGCGGGCAATCAGTTCCAACGCCGATTTGGACGCGGAGAAACCCAGAAACGGGCAAGCGTGCAGAATGGGCGGACAACCAATACGCATGTGTACTTCTTTTGCTCCGTAGCCATACAGGATATTGACGTTATCTCGCAACTGTGTGCCCCGTACAATCGAATCATCACAAAAAACAACTCGTTTCCCATGCAGTAGATGTTTGTTGGGAATCAGCTTCATACGGGCAACTAAGCTACGTACTTCCTGATTCGAAGGAGTGAAACTCCTTGGCCAGGTAGGCGTATATTTAACAATAGCACGTCGATAGGGAATATTCTTCTGTTCAGCGTACCCCAAAGCCATACCGATACCAGAATCAGGTATACCCGAAGCAAAATCAGCATCTACATTATCCCTTCGTGCCATGGCCATGCCACTTGCGTAACGAGCAGCATCAACGTTGACCCCTTCATATTCTGATACAGGGTAACCGTAATACACCCAAAGAAAAGAACAAACCTGCATTTTCTTTCCGGGTGCACGAAGTTGAGTTATTTTGTCTGCCGCCAGATGCATGATTTCACCCGGACCAAGATTGTAATGTAGTTCATAATCTAAATTGGGAAAACTGCAAGGTTCACTGGATGCGGCGAAAGCACTCTCTTTCTTTCCGATCAACAAAGGCGTCCGTCCGTATTTGTCTCTGGCTGCAATGATACCGTCTTCCGTCAAAATCAGCATAGAGCATGAGCCTTTAATCTTGTTCTGAACAATTTCAATTCCTTCGGTAAACGTTTTACCTTCCGAAATCAACAAAGAGATCAGTTCCGTTTGATTAATTCCTCCCGAACTCATTTCAGAGAAATGTTTTCCTTTCTCTAAAAGTTCTTTTTCCAGTTCGTGTAGATTATTCACTTTCGCGACAGTAACCACCGCGTATTTTCCAAGATGAGAATTGATAAAAATTGGCTGGGGATCTGTATCGCTGATTATACCGATTCCGGAATTACCTTTAAATTTATCCAGTTCACCCTCAAACCGAGGTCTGAAATAAGAATTTTCCAGGTTATGAATAGATCGGTGAAATAATCCGTTGTGAAAAGTTGCCAATCCTCCCTTTTTCGTACCCAGATGGGAATTGTAGTCTGTCCCATAAAAAAGATCAATCGCACAAGGAGAT
>DAIPZX010000241.1:0-4058 GCA_036781995.1 Massilibacteroides sp.
AATTCTTAATCATGGACAGGAGAAACAGAATTTTCAGAAAAGTTAAGTTGTTCTCTTAATAATGTAAAGATGATGAAAAAGGTAAATAAATTAATAATAATCCTGTTGGCTTTCGTTTTTGTTCCTACGGTGGTTTGTGCCCAGAAAGCGGAGCGGAAGAATCTCCGTAGCGGAAATAAATTATACACGAAAGAAAAGTTTACGGAATCTGAGATTGCCTACCGCAAAAGTCTTGACGTAAACCCCCGCTCAATAGAAGGAACCTATAATTTAGGAAACGCGTTATATAAGCAGCAGAAATTTCCGGAAGCAGCGGAACAATATCAAATGCTTGCCGGACAAGCTGAATATTTGCTTTCCGACCAGGAAAACATACCGCGTTTGGCCGAAGTATTTCATAATCTGGGTAATATCGGTATGCAAAATAAGGAGTATGCTAAGAGTGTGGAGGCGTACAAGATGTCTTTACGCCTGAGCCCCAAAGATGATGAAACACGCTATAATCTGGCTTTAGCTCAGAAACTACTGGAAGATCAGCAAAATCAGGAACAGGATGGTCAGAATGATCAGAATGACGAAAATCAAGATCAACAAGATCAGCAAGAAAATCAGGATGATCAGCAAAATCAGGATCAACAACAGCAGCAATCTGAAGATAACAAAGAAGATAAAACACAGGAACAGCCGCAACAGAATGAACAAATGAGTCAGGATAACGCGCAGCAAATCCTGGATGCTTTCCTGCAAGATGAAAAAGATACACAGGAAAAGGTGAAGAAAGCGCAGATGCAACAGCAAGAACGCCGTAAAACCGAAAAAGAATGGTAAACGTGATTAAAAAACGATATAAACAAACAGAGATAATGAGGAAATTAGTTTTCTTATTCATATTATTTATCACCGTAGGGAGTACATTGAGAGCCCAGGAGGTTAGTTTTAAAGCCTCTGCACCTGAAGCTGTTGTAGTAGGACAGCAGTTTCGGTTGAGCTATATTGTCAATGCAGAAGGAAAAGATTTCAGGGCACAGGAAATGCCCGACTTTGAAGTATTAATGGGTCCGACTCAGTCCAAAGCCTACAATACCTCCTGGATTAACGGAAAGACATCCAGCGAGACAACAATTACTTATACCTATGTTCTTCTACCCAAGAAAGAAGGAACATTTACAATTCCTCCGGCAACTGTAAAAGTTAAGAATTCAAATTATACGTCAAACGGTTTGTCTATCAAGGTTCTTCCTCCCGATCAGACGGATCAGGCACAGGCTTCGGCAGGAAACTCCGCTGCCTCCGGAATCTCTAATACCGATTATTTCGTTCGGATGGATGTTACCAAACGGAATGTGTATGAGCAGGAAGGATTTTTGGTGACTTTTAAATTGTATGCATCACAAATGTGCCAGTTGAGCAGACAGAAGTTTCCTGAGTTTGAAGGATTTTTGGCACAGGAGATTGAGTTGCCGGATAAACAATGGGTGCAGGATCATTATAATGGACGTAATTATTGGACGGTTACATTGAAGCAGACCGTTCTCTATCCGCAGCGTTCGGGTAAAATAACCATTGACGCGGGTACCTTTGATGCAGTTATCCGTTTGCGTATGCAAAGACAAGGCGGTGGTTCTGTGTTTGATGATTTTTTTGATAGCGGCTATCAGAATGTGAGCAAAGAGTTGAAGACTTCTCCCGTGACAATCGATGTCAAGGCACTGCCTTCCGGCAAACCAGCTTCTTTCTCCGGTGCGGTTGGTAATTTTACGATGAATGCTGAAATTAGCTCCAATCAGGTAAAAGCAAACGAGGCAGTAACAGTCAAAGTAAAAATAGAAGGAAACGGAAATATCCGTGTGTTGAAAAATCCGGAAGTCAAGTTCCCGAATGATTTTGAAACGTATGACCCGAAAGTCGAAAACAATCTTCGTACCACTACTTCAGGTGTATCCGGAAGCAAGATAATTGAATATATGGCTATTCCCCGTTATGGCGGAGATTTTGAGATACCTGCCATTCAATTCGCTTATTTTGATACAAAAACAAGCACTTACAAAACGCTTTCATCTCAACCGTTTAAGTTGCATGTAGAAAAAGGGGCAGAGGGAGAAGGAACCAGTCCGGTTGTTTCTAATTTCACAAACAGAGAAAGTGTAAAGTTCTTAGGAAATGATATTCGCTATCTGAAAGTAAAAGGGGTGAACTTCATCCCGGTTGAGGAGATTTTCTTTGGAACCCTGATCTATTTTATGTGTTATCTGGTTCCTGCCATATTATTTCTTGTGTTCTTTATTATTTACCGTAAGCAGGTGAAAGAAAACTCCGACCTGGCGCTGGTACGTACCAAGAAAGCCAACAAGATGGCCGTTCGAAGACTGAAAAACGCAGGCAAATTCCTGCAGGCAAATAAAAAAGAGGAATTCTACGAAGAGGTACTTCGTGCGTTATGGGGATATCTGAGTGATAAATTGAATATCCCACAGGCAGAACTGACAAAAGATAATGTAGGAAATGAGTTGAAAAAATACGGTGTGTCGGAAGAACTGATCAACGAATTTATGAATATTCTGAATACGTGTGAATTTGCCCGTTATGCTCCTGTGCAGACCTCAGACGCGATGGATAAATTGTATGAGCAAACAGTAGATGCCATTGGTAAAATGGAAAATACAATTAAAAGATAAGAGGAGATCGATGATTATGAAACATATAATATTGCTGTTATTCACCTGTTTATTCTCTGTTACATCAGTATTGGCACAGGAGAATATTATTAAAGAAGCGGAAGATGCTTATATGAAAGAAGATTTTTCAAAAGCCATAGAGCTTTACGAAGGAATTTTGCAATCCTATGGAGCATCTGCCGAAATATATTATAATCTGGGAAATGCTTATTTTAAAGCCGGAAACATAGCCCCTTCCATATTGAACTATGAGCGGGCCTTATTGCTCGATCCCGCAGATGGAGATATACGTTTTAATCTGAACGTAGCGAAACAAAAAACGATTGACCGCATAGAGCCTATCGGACAATTCTTTTTAGTTAAATGGTTTCAGGGAGTTCAGAATATACTGAGCGTAAACTCCTGGAGTGCGATCGGTATTGTTTGTTTTATTCTTTTGATAGGTTGTTTATTCCTGTTTTTCTTTTCGAAATGGATTCGTTTGAAAAAGATTGGCTTCTATGCAGGTCTCTTTATGCTGTTTGTTGTGGTTTTGGCGAATGTTTTTGCTTCAAAACAAAAAGACAGTTTGCTGAACAGGAATAGTGCAATAGTCTTTTCTCCAACGATAACGGTAAAAAGCTCTCCGGATGTAAGCGGCACAGACTTGTTCGTTATTCATGAGGGAACAAAAGTATTCATAAGAAGCACACTCGGAGAATGGAATGAAATAGAACTGGAAGATGGTCATGTGGGATGGATGCCAAGTAAAGATATAGAAAAGATATAAGATGCTTGAACGAATTTTACATTACGAACGCGATGTCTTTTTTTTTCTGAATGGAAGTGATTCTATTTATTTGGATCATTTTATGTGGTTATTTTCAAGCAAAACTGTTTGGCTTCCTTTGGCTCTTTTTATACTTTTTGTTCTCTGTTATAAGAAAAACTGGAAAGAGGTTTTACTCGTGTTGTTGGCTATCGTTTTAGTGATAACATTATGTGATCAGTTTGCTTCTCACCTGTGCAAGCCGTTTTTCGCACGATACCGTCCTACCTCTCATCCGGACTTTATGGAGCAGGTGGAAACTGTATTTGGTTACCGAAGCGGTAAATACGGATTCATATCAAGTCATGCAGCCAATGCTTTTGGCTTTGCAACCTTTACAGCCATGCTCTTCAAACATAAGTTTTACGGCTATACCATTTTCTTCTGGTCTGTTGCTACAGCTTATACGCGGGTTTATTTAGGAGTTCATTTTATTTCTGATGTTGTTGGCGGCGCGCTTTCCGGCGTTTTCTTTGGCTTCCTTGTTTACTACTTATATGTTTATGCCAGAAAGAAAATACTTGGTGTTGATCTTGTTGCTCCTGAATGTATATATAGTAATGTAAATAAGAATA
>DAIPZX010000242.1:0-4049 GCA_036781995.1 Massilibacteroides sp.
AACAGGGTTACTCCCCAATAACGAATGGCTGAATAGTTACGAAAATCAACTTTTTTGTTAAAAAAAAATAAAGTCCTTTATCTTTCGGGAAAGTATGATTTCAGGATAAAATACATTTTTATCGAAATGGACAAACTGCAGATATCATGCCGAAGATCTCATTATCATTCAAGCTCCAGATGATTTCGTCTTTCGAATTCAATTCTATTAATTGAGGATTCTTTTGCATGGCGGGATCTTCTCCATGTCCTTGCCAATTACAAAGGTATAGCCCTCCGGACTTCGTTGGCAGAATTTGCGCCACAAAGCGTAAGGAAACACCTGCTATATCATTGGCAGAAACTTTTTTTACCAATTCTCCGGTTTTCATATTCAGCTCCACATAACAATGCGCGTCTCCGCAGGCGACCAAATAATTTCCGTTTTGTTGCCGGGCGGTAGAGAATGGCGCTCCCTCTAATTGTATTTGGTTGATTAAAGCGCCTTCCGGAGATAATTCCCACAAATCGGAAGAATGGAAAAGAGGAACGAGGTAATTACCTTGTTCATTCTTGTTTACCTGTCTGAACTGAGAATGAGGTTTTAAAATACGGGTATCGAATTCAGTCTTTGTTATTGTTTCTCCCTTGGCGTTCACTTCCAGTATAGTAGCCGGATAGCCACACCAAGCGAGCAAATAGTTTCCATCAGGAAGAACTTTTGCCGTTTGCAATTCGCAACCTTCAGGTGCAGAGATATCCCATATTGTCTCTTTGCCGGGAGTAATCAGCCGGGCGCCTTTGCCGTAAGAGAACAGAATGTTTCCTGCCTGGTCTACATCCACTGAATTACACTCCCAGCCTCTTTCCAACAGATACTCCCACTCTATTTGTTTTGTTGCTTTATCAACAACTACGATTTTATCCCATCCGGAGCCTCCTAAGAGTAGTTTTTCAGCAGGTGAGGAACAAGAAATCAGGAAAATAACGGCAAAAAAGGAGGTGATTAGTTTTTTCATATTTGTATTTTCTTTTTTAAGAAAAGACCATCAAGAGTTCCGAATAACCGACATTGCAAAGGTAAAGCCCGAAACAATCCATCTTATACTATCGACTGAATTGTTTGGTCGCTAATGTCCCTTGCAATGACGGAGAGCAAGAGTTTTGACAGACCCTCACTGCTTATTTTTAGCCAGATCGCGGAATTTTTCAAAACCTTGTTCCGGTGTAAGTCCATCGTGTACAACAGCGTGAACGGCTTGTATCATAGCTGCAGGACTTTCGCTCTGGAATACATTACGCCCCATATCTACCCCTGCCGCGCCATCATTTATGGCATTATAGCATAGTTCAAGCGCTTCTTTTTCCGGCAGTTTTTTTCCTCCTGCGATCACCACAGGAACCGGACAAGCGGCAGCTACTTTTTCAAATCCGTCACAGTAATACGTTTTAACAATGTTTGCTCCGTTTTCTGCACAAACACGTGAGGCGAGACCGAAATAACGTGCGTCGCGGGTCATTTGTGTGCCAACTGCTGTAACTCCCATAACCGGTATGTTATAACGCGTACCCAAATCTACCGCTTTGTACAGGTTTGCGATTGTTTTCGCTTCATACGCTTCGTCTCCAATGGCCAGCATAATTGCCATCGCGGATACGTTCATACGTATAGCATCTTCAGCATCGATCAGCACATTGTCATTCAACGTCGTCAGAATAGTTGTTCCGGCATCCGAACGCAAGCAGATCGGTTTATTGGTATTGGGCGGTATCACCGATTGCAGGATACCACGGCTACACATCAAACAGTCGGCATATTCTATCAAAGGAAGGATATTCAGGTCTATTCGTTCCAGTCCTGAAGTAGGCCCCATGATAAAACCATGGTCAAAAGCCAACATAACCGTTTTTCCTGTCTTTGGATTGAATATGCGGGATAAACGATCCTTCATACCCCAAGGCAAATTGCCCGCCCCTTTGACATGAAAGGATTGCTCGCTGACATTCACTCCCAAACCGAAGTTTTTACCTTCTCTTAAATCATCTAAATCTGCCATTTTTATTCTAAATTAAATCATTATTTGTTCTTTACAAGGCGTCTGCGAAAGCCGCAAACATACAGCTCCAGGAAGTAGCACCGCTATCTGCATAACCGATAGAACGTTCGCCATAATTACGTGCGCGTCCGAAGTTTGCTTTCATTCCGACCGTAGCTTCCGCTCCTTTTGCCGCTGCTGCCGCGCCTGCTTGCAGCAATTCTTTGATGTTTTCAGATTGACCCGCCTGTATAGCTTCTACAGCCGGAACCAAAGCGTCCATCATGGTTTTATCGCCCGGTTTAGCCTGTGTTTGCTTTTGTACATTAGCCAAGCCGGAAGTAAACAGTGCCTTCACACCGGAAGCATCCAGCTCACTTCCCGATGCTCCGTCACTCATACCCAAGAAAAATGCGCCAAGCAAAGTGCTCGTCGATCCGCTGGTTTCAAGCATAATGGCAAAACCCATATCATTGAGCATCGCTTTAAACTCTGTGCCTTTTTCGGCCGACTTAACCGCAGCCGAAAAAGCAGAAACGATAGCTGTACCATGATCCCCGTCACCTATTACGGCATCCAGTTGAGAAAATTCGTTTTCCCGCACCTTAATTTGTTGGAGCGCATGATCCAGCAATCGTTTAAAATCCGCTATTGAAAGTTTATTCATTTTATTTACCTATAGTTGTCCAATACGGTGCGTTTGCCGCCTTATTATTCAGGTAGTCAATATGATCGTCATCCAAAAGCGCAATGATCATCTGGAAACCTGCTTGCTCCTGCACGGTCAGAATCTCTGCGATGCGTGAAGATACGACTTGCAGACCACGAGCTTCCAGTTCTTTATAGGCTTTGCGGAATACGATATTCAATTCCATCTGGGTGGTAGCTCCTACTCCATTGATCACCAACATGACCTTTTGTCCGGATTTAGGTTTTAATTGTTGACACAACAAATCTACCATTTCCGTAGCTGTTTCGTCTGCCGATACCAGTTCTTTACGTCCGCCGCCGCCTTCGCCGTGTTGTCCCATACCGATTTCCATAATGCCATCGGGCAAGTCACTGATTAGCGCGTTATTTTGCGGATGCGTACATGATTTCATGGCAACAGCCAGCGTAGCTACATTGGCGGTATAACGCTGACCGATTTCAAGTAACTCATCCAACGACTTTCCTTCATCTGCCGCCGCACCTAAAATTTTATACAAAGGCACGCAACCAGCCAATCCGCGACGATCGTTTACCGGCGCATCTATACCCGCGCTGATATCATCATGAGTAAGCAGTTGTTTTACTTTAATCCCCGCACGTTCTGCCAATTGACAAGCCATATTAGCGCTCATCACATCTCCTGAATGATTCAATACGACCAACAGTATACCGGCTTCACGTTTCATCATCTGCAAAGCCTGGAATAAACGCTGTGCTCCCGGAGCAGCAAAAACATCTCCTACCACAGAGCAGTCTAGCATACCGTCTCCAACAAATCCACTAAGCGCGGGCTCATGACCGGAACCTCCTAATGTCACAATCGCTACCTTATCTTCAGATTTAGGATTAGCTCTGACAACGATATTTTCAGCCCCTAAGGCAACCTGATCTTTATAAGCCAATGTGTATCCTTCCAGTAATTCGGCGGTCAGGTTATCCGGGTTGTTTATAAATTTAGTTTTCATGTTTTGTAGTTAGTTTTAAACGTTTTACTTAATTTCCATCAATTCAATAGCCAGACCTTCTTCCTCAATAAAGGCGATGGTAAGATGTTCATCACAAACAGCCGGACCAAAAAGTACGTTAGCGTCTTTCAGTGCCGTTTCCAAACAGGGAACGGTATAAGCGATATGACCGTTTTCCTGCACAAGCGGAGGCAGACAGCTACCGGGTTCAAATTTTAAGTACTCAATTTTATTCGGACTCTTGGAATAATCTGTCAACCAAACGCCCAAACCGTCATTAAAAACAGCACCTTCTTTTTTTTCTGTAGTAATGATACCTACATGATTAAATGTTCTCATGATACAAAGATTTATAGTTA
>DAIPZX010000243.1:0-4030 GCA_036781995.1 Massilibacteroides sp.
GACCACATACACTTTTGGTATGTAATCTCTACTTAAATTTATTACTTGTGAAAAGTACTTCTCTTACTTGTTTTCAGCCAGATATGAAGCGGGAATAGCATTGATTCCCAATAAACGGTTGTTGTTGTTCGTGACGTTCAACAAAGCAATATATTTGCGGTATTGCTCAGGAGTAAGCACTTTTTTCATGAGTTTCAGGTTGCCGTAAACAGCCTGACGCATTTTCTTAGCCTGCAATTTGCTGCCTGACTTGATGCTCTCATGCTGTTTTTCGATGAAATAAGCATTGATGTCGGCTACTTCATTATACTGACTCGAAGTCAATTGCAGATACGAACTCAATCTTTGAGCACTAACGGCAAACGGTTCTTTACTGAATTTCACTTCACTACTTTGTGCAAATCCAACGGATACACTCATTAATATGGCAGCTACTGCCAAACCTAAACGTTTCATAATTACCTAATTTTAATAATTCTAAACTAAAAACCTAAACTTAACTATTGGGGTGATAACCTGTTTCCCCTTTCAATCTTTATCTGTTATAAGTATAACAACATGTTTTATAACATTGTTGTTTGGCAAATGTAAAAAATGGCAAATTGTATGAAATAAGGTGTCCATTCGGTGTAATACGCAAGGCAAACGCATTAAAATGGCATCGTCTTTGCGAGGAGCGAAGCGACGAAGCAATCCAGATTGTGTCTGCTGGATTGTTTCGCTGCGCTCGCAAAGATGCGGTTGTAAAGCCTTTTTCAATTTTAGGAATTTCCCAATAAGTGACAACTTCATGCGTTTCTTTATTACCAAATATATAGGAGCATTTGATTTTATATGTGAGCACTTTTTCGTTGGAGCATTTACTGAAGCCGGTCTCTTTCGTATGCTGGTTTGGCGTAAAGCAGATAGACGATCAGGGAAAGCAGGCAGGTGAATGAACCGACCAGAAAGGCTGTCGCCAAATTGTAGTGTAGGGAGATAAAGCCGGCGCTTAGCATGCCTATACCTACGCCGAGGTCAAAGGAGGTTTGATAGGTAGAGGTCGCCGTGCCGCGCATGTTGTGTGGAGCTACATTTACGAAAAGCATTTGAAAGGCGGGCACGCTGATGCCGAAACCAATACCGATGGCTAAGGCACAGGAGAAATAGGCAGTCTCGGTATGTAACGAAGCGAACAGGGCGAAAGATAGGATTAAGAAGATAAGTGATGAAATAGTTACGATATGTATTTTGCCACGGTCTACTAATTTCCCCGAAATAAGTCTTGCCGTACCTACGCCGACAGCCATGAATATAAAGAAGTAGCCCGGGTTTTCGATGTCAATTTCTTTACCATATAATATCACAAATGAAATAATCATTCCGTATGGAATCGCACAGAGCATATAGGAAAGACCTGCCCAAAGTGCTTTGACTAAGATAAAACGGTCCAATGAAAGAGGAGGGTGGCTGATTATTTTTCGTTTGGGATAACGGATCAGTGAAACGGAAATCACTCCGATATACGCAATCGTCATGCCCGTCAGCACTACCGGGCGGAAACCGGATTCGTTATAAAGAGCTACCGCTACTAAGGGGGATAAAGACATCGCCAGATTGATGGTCAGTCCGTAAAAGCCCATCCCTTCTCCGCGTCTTTGGGAAGGGATTACGTCTATCGCGATTGTGTTTCCGGCTACCGACGTCAGACCCATAAAACTGCCCTGAATAAAACGGACAAGCATGACGGCAAGGATGGTTGTTGCAAAGAGATACCCCGTAAACATACAGGCAAAAGCGAGAAAAGCAAAGAAGTAAAGCGGTTTTCGGGATAAACAGTCTACCAGATAGCCGGAAAACGGGCGTACCAGCATCAAACCAAGTGTATAGCTGGACAAAGCCATTCCTACTTGAGATGGCTTGATGCCTAATTCTTCTACTAAATAAACCGGAATGGTAGGCATCAGCATATAAAATGCGAAGTTCATCAAGAAATAGGATATACAACACTGGATAAAGTTTCTGTTCCACAAGATAGGTTTGCTTTCTGCCATCTGTTTATTCATTTTACGCAAGCTCGCTTAACTCCAGCCAACGCATTGTTTTTTCATCTAATTCGTCTATTACTTTGGCTATTCTGCCTGATTTTTCCAGCAATTCGTCATTTCCTAATAAACCACTACTCATTTCAGACTCAAGCATTGTTTTTTCTTCTTCGAGTTTCGCTATTTCTACCTCTAAGTTATCAAATTCCCGGCGTTCATTGAATGATAATTTCTTTTTCTGAACGTTGTCATTGTTCTTTCTCTGTGTTTTTTCCGGTAGAGGAGGATGATTTTTTGTTGAACGGGCTTCTTCTTCTTTCTTCAGTTGTTCTTCTACTTCTTTCCAGCCTCTGTACTGTGTATAATTGCCCGGAAAGTCTTTGATATCCGCGTTGCCACGGAACACCAGCAGATGGTCTACCACCTTATCCATAAAGTAACGGTCGTGCGAGATCACGATAGCACATCCATTAAAGTTGCGAAGATACTCTTCCAGAATATTTAGTGTGACGATATCCAGATCGTTGGTAGGTTCATCAAGAACGAGGAAGTTCGGGTTGCGCATTAATACGGTACAAAGATATAGTCTGCGCTTTTCGCCTCCGCTTAGTTTATATACGTAGTTGTGCTGCTTTTCAGGCTCAAACATGAAATGATTCAGAAACTGACTTACGCCTAATTGGGTGCCATCGCCCAGATCAACGTATTCAGCGATATTCTGTACGACATCGATCACTTTCATCTGTTCGTCAAACTGCAATCCGTCCTGACTGTAATAGCCGAACCGAACTGTTTCTCCGACATCAAAACTACCACTGTCCGGGGCTACCTCACCAAGCAACATCTTGATAAAGGTAGACTTGCCGGTTCCGTTATTGCCTACGATCCCCATTTTTTCATAACGCGAAAAAACATAATTAAAATCTTCAACGATTTTTACATCACCGAATCTTTTAGAAACATGAGAGGCTTCAAATATTTTATTGCCGATATAGGCGGCTTTGACTTTCAGATTTACATTGCCTTCGTCCCGTTGCTGTTTGGCTTTCTTCTCCAGTTCGTAAAAAGCGTCAATGCGATATTTGGCTTTTGTGCCACGTGCCTGAGGTTGCCGGCGCATCCAATCCAACTCCTTACGGAGTAGGTTAGAGGCACGGTCTGTTTCCATAGCCAGAGTCGCCATCCGTTCTTCTTTCTTTTCGAGATAGTAGTTGTAATTTCCTTTATATTGATAGATCTGTTTGCGATCAATTTCCAAAATGTCATTGCAGACGCGGTCTAAGAAATAGCGGTCGTGCGTGACCATTAACAGGCTGATAGATTGCCGGCTCAGGTAATCTTCCAACCATTCCGTCATATCGAGATCGAGGTGGTTGGTTGGTTCGTCCAATATAATCAATTCCGGTTCGGTGATCAATACATTGGCAAGCGCTACCCGTTTAAGTTGCCCTCCCGAAAGCTGGCTGATCGGTTGGTCAAAATCGGTAATCTTTAATTGAGAAAGGATTTGTTTGGCTTTCCGTTCGTAATCCCACGCCTTTTCGTTTTCCATTCGTTGAAGAATATCTTCCAGTTTGTCGTGCTTGCCGCTACTCATTGCCTCTTCATATTCGGCAATCAGGCGTACCGTTTCATTTTCGGAGTGAAAACAGGCTTGCAATACATTGATGTTTTCAGGAAAAACGGGTGTTTGTTCTAAGTACCCTACGCGCAGATCATTGCGAAACACAACATTGCCTTCGTCATACCCTTCCTTTCCGGCTATAATATTCAACAGGGTAGTTTTTCCCGCTTGTAAGTTTTACGAGTTTCCATACTTGTCCCTTGCTATTCCTGTCGTTCTTCGAAAGGTAGATGTTGGCGCTGTTTTCGGGCGAATCCTTATTGTCGATAACCAGTCCGGACGGGCTGACTATCTGATACAATACATTCGGGTTAATCTCTTGAGCGGACAAATCGGGATTAATAAGGAATAAACTGAGAAATAGTAACAAAAAGTAGGTTTT
>DAIPZX010000244.1:0-4030 GCA_036781995.1 Massilibacteroides sp.
TTAAAGTATTAATTTGTATTTATTTAACACAACACAAAAAGTTTAAACCAGTTCAGAGAAAGACTTGATTCCCAATATAAAGAAATCAATCTTTCTCTTTTCATTTATCAACAATTTCTTTTTTCCCCTTACTCAATCGTCCATGTTAATTCGTCCTTTTCATCCTTACCAACAATGAGTTTGTTGCCGTGAATAAGTTTGTTTCCTACGATAAGTCTGGAAATTGGTCGCCGGAGGTAAGTACGGATTGTTCCTGCCACTTGCCGGGCTCCATATTTTGGAGTAAAGCCTTTTGACGCAAGCATTTTTCGGGTATCTTCATCTATTTCCATTCCAATTCCCTGTTTGGCTAAAGCTTGCTCCAAACTTTTAATCTGTATGTTGAATATTTTCAGCAACATGGTCTCGTCAATCGGTGAGAATGGAACTATTTCGGAAAGACGTGCCAGAAATTCGGGACGGAAGTATTGTCCCATCACTTCCATCAACTGCGTAGTAGTTGGGGTTATTCCTTTTGCTAGTTGCTGGGTAAGCCATTCGCTACCCACATTAGAGGTAAACAAGACGATAGCATTGGAAAAATCGCCTTCTTTTCCCAAACGGTCATGCAACTTACCTTCATCCATTATTTGGAGGAAAATATCATAAACCGAAGTATGCGCTTTCTCTATCTCATCAAAGAGGACAACGGCATAAGGCTGTTGGCGTATTTTGTTGACCAAGAGTCCGCCTTCCTCATAACCTACATATCCCGGAGGCGCTCCGTAAAGTAAAGCAGCCGAATGTTCTTCCTTAAATTCAGACATATCAAAGCGAATCATTGCTTTTTCGTCATTAAATAAAACCTCGGCTAATGATTTGGCAAGTTCGGTTTTTCCGGTTCCGGTAGGTCCCAAAAGGAAAAACGAGCCTATCGGCTGTCCCTGTTTATTCAGTCCGCTTCGTGATTCGAGAATGGCATCTACTAAAGATTTCAATGCTCCGTCCTGTCCGACTACTCTCCGGCGCAATAAACCTTCCATATTCAAAAGGCGTTCTTTTTCCTGTGCCTGAACTTTTCCTATCGGAATACCTATTTTGGATGAAATGACAGCTGCAATTTCGTGAGGTTGTATCGCAGTTATTTTTTCTTTGGTAAAATCCCGAAGCGTATCCAATGCTTTGTCGATATATTCAAATAACTTGGTCGTATCTTCTATTTCCTTTACATCCGTTTCATCTGTAATGATACCGAGCAAGATAGGACTCAGCCTATTCTGTAAGGAAAAATGAAGAAATCGCAAATCCGCTAATCTTTCTTCGTCCGGTTTTTCTACGGCAGCTTCAATATTTGCCAATTCCTGAGTAAAATACTGTATATCATCCACCGCAGTCTCATTTACCATTTTGGCGGCTGACATGGTTCTGTCCATCAAATCAATGGCAGAATCCGGCAAACGGCGGTCTTTATCATAGCGTTTTGCCATGCGGACACATTCTTCTATCGCTTCTTTTTCAATTTCCAACTTATGAAATCCCGAATAACGGGGAAGGACAGAGTGCATCATTAAAACAGCCGAGTCTATATCCGGCTCGTTCACTTGCAATACTTCGAAACGGCGGCTGAAAGCATGATCGGGTTCTATCAGTTTGCGGTATTCGTCTATGGTAGTTGCTCCGATAACCGTTAAGTCGCCTTTTGATAATTCAGGTTTCAGGATATTGGCTGCTCCGGAATTTCCCTGTTTCGGATCGAGAAGAACGTGTATTTCGTCGATAAAAAGAATTGCATTATCTATTCCACGTATTTCCTTGATGATATTTTTTATACGGTCTTCGATTTCTCCTTTATAAGTTGCTCCGGCAATCAACGACCCCGTGTCCAATTCATATACTACTGCACCTGTCAGGTAGGACGGAACCTTTCCATTGACAATATCATGTGCCAAGCCATCAACAAGAGCGGTTTTTCCAACCCCTGAATCTCCGATAATCATAACATTGGGTTTGCTATGACGACCCAATATCTCCATCATCATGCGGGTTTCCTTATCCCGGCTGACAATACAGTGTATTTTGAGGTCTTGTGCCTGAGCGGTTTTATCAACACAATATTTCATCAGGTTAACCATCGGCATCGCTCCGTTTTCCTCTGAACTAATAAAAGAAGAAGAGCTGGGTACGCCTGTGCTTGAGAGCATTTGCTTTCCGCTTACATAAAGGTCGAATATTTCGTTTTCCCGCAAAGGGTAAGATTTCAATTGATCGGAAGTAAAAGCGACATTCGGACGGGCTAAAGCAACTAATACGCAAATGGGATTGATTTCCAACAGACCGAGTTTTAACCTTACATTGTCCGATTCTTCAAATATGACAGGGATTTTATCATCGGGTTGTATATCCGCGATAACTCCTGCTTTTGGAAAATCCTCGATACGCATTTCCGCCCATTCTTCAAAATAACCCAAGTCTTTATCCATGCTTTGCATAAAATCCCGAAGATTAATTTCTTTATGCAGTAAGGCTTTCAACAAATGAGGCGCGCCATAGTTTGCATTACAATACTCTCTGGCTATGGATTGTGCTATCCGTATCGCTGTTTTTACCGTTTCGTTTAAGTTTATAAAGTCCATGCTATATGATTTCAATATTATAATTATAATCCTCCGGAGAACGTTTTTGAAGACGTACTTTCAGATTTTTCAAAGTTCCTTTCTGATATAGTAAATCCCTGTAGCCAACTGAAGGAGTTAAGTAGATGTTAATTACCCTTACAATTCCCTCATACGGTTTGGGACTTATTTTTCCATCTAACCTGACTTCGACTTTTTCTACAATCCGTCCCAATTCGCTTTCGCAGAAACATTTGATATTATGTTCTGTAATAATCCTGTCTTTAGAAGTAAAGATATACTTATCAATCGACATTATATCGCGGATATCGGTAAATTCTTTGGCTCCCTGCAATTCGCACAGGGAAACGGCCGTGAGTCCATCAAACCGGGGTGTTTTATCCGGCATAAATACTTTTTTTGCAGGAATATCGTTCAGGTGCTTCCCATAAGTAACCCAATAGCTAACATTCACGGTAGATGTGTTTTTATACGGATTGATAGACAGGTAAGTTGTGCCATCCCCTTTACTACGATCATTTACATCCACTTTCCGATTGTCTTCATTGGTTATATTCGTTAATGCCGATAATCCTTCCGCTGCCTGATCTTTGTTTATCCCGGAAAATACGGAACGTTTGTCGTCCATTAAATCCAACAGTTGCTCTATGTAATCAATCAATCCGTATTCTTCGACAAACGCCCTGTTGATTGTTTCCAGATGATAAGTCCCGTCTTCGCTGCTTCCGACAACTACATCCAAAACCAGATTCCGCTCCCGATTGTCTATCAGGGAATCGACAGACAACAATTTTTCGCCCGGTTCACAAGGCAGTAGGGTTGTCTTGGACAGGTTGCTTTTGATGATTGTTGTCTTAATCAGTCTTTTATTGGATACCGGAAAGGTATTGATCGCGATTATCATATCACGAAGGTATTTGGGTGTGAAATAAGGCGAGAATTGCAGATTTCCCCAATATTTAGGTCTCAACTCTCCGGTTTGTTCCGGATGAATGATGTTTCCCAAAGCTTCCGGAACTGTTTCCGGCTTCAGATCGCGCAGGTAAACATCTTCATCAATCGTAAAATAATGGTCGTTGTAAAAATGCAGTATGTCGGCATCCGATTCTGCGGGTATATCTTTTGAATGAACCGGGAATCCGCGTTTGAGTTTGATTTCTTTTCCGTTTATAAAACACTTGGTATAAGGCAAGACTTCATACAGTTCATGAATTTCCGATAATTCGGGAAAATCAAGATAGAAGGATAATCCTCTTAGATTGTCTATCTCCGTTGCAACATCCAATCCCAACCAAACAGAGTTCGTAGGCGATTGATTGCTTACGGTGGTAATCAACTGCTTTTTGTCATTACTGTCGAATGCGTATAACTGTTTATGATGAAACAGATACTCTATTTTTATATTATACAAACAAGTT
>DAIPZX010000245.1:0-3983 GCA_036781995.1 Massilibacteroides sp.
TATAATAATATCTTTTTTAGTTTTTCTTTATCCTTCTTCTTTCTCTCAGGAGAACGTGTTGCGTAATCCTTTTGACTTCCCTATTCTGTTGAGTGGAAATTTTGGAGAGTTGCGGGCGAGTCATTTTCATTCGGGCATTGATTTTAAAACACAGGGTGTGGAAGGTAAGTCGGTCAGAGCAGTGCAGGATGGTTATATATCCCGTATCGGTGTAAGCCCCTGGGGGTATGGAAATGTTTTATACCTGAATCATCCGGATGGTACGACTACTGTTTATGGGCATTTACAGCAATTTGCCGCTCCAATTGCCGAATATGTGAAAGAGCAACAATATATAGCAGAAAGTTTTACCGTAAATCTCTATCCTGACTCCGCGCTTTTTTCATTCAAAGAAGGTGATGTTATCGGGATTGCCGGTAATTCCGGCAGTTCCGGCGGGCCTCATTTGCATTTTGAAGTAAGAGACACGAAGACGGAAGATGTATTGGATCCTTTGGTCTATTATAAAGACCGGATTAAAGACACGCGTCCTCCGCGCATAACCGGTTTGAAGGTTTATCCTGTTCAGGGGCGTGGTATAGTGAACGGCAGCGTTCGTCCCCGCGTTTTGAAACTGACCACGCCTAAAGGTACAAATCGATTGACGGTAAGCGACAGGATCGAAGCCTGGGGAGATATTGCCTTCGGTATAAAAGCATTTGATTTTATGGACGGCACCTCGAATATTTATGGTGTGAAAGAAGTAATCCTGATGAAAGACAGTGATGTGGTTTTTCGTAGCAATATAGAGCAGTATTCTTTTGATGAAACTCGTTATTTAACTAGTTTTACGGATTATCCGGAATGGAGAAATAGCGGGTCTTTTTTTATGAAAAGCTTCATAGAACCCGGCAATCGCCTCCGTTTCATAACAGGTAAAGACAGGGGAGTTATCACAATTGATGAAGAACGGACTTACCTGCTCTCCTACCTCCTGTCGGATCTATACGGAAATACGACCTCGCTGGCATTTAAGGTGCAGGGAAAAAAACAGAATCTGCCGGAACAGGAAGAATCGACCCTGTTTAACTGGTCGGGAGATAATCGTTTCGGAGCGAAAGGTGTTCGTCTATTTATACCACGCGGCAACCTGTATGCGGATTTATCGCTTCAATATACCGGTAAAGAAGATTCGACAGCTTTGGGCAGAACACATACTTTACACTCAGAAGCTGTTCCGTTGCATAAAACAGCCGATCTTTCTATTCGCCTGCAACACGACACATTGACCAACAAACAACAATACGGCATTGTGCGCCTGCATAAAGGACGAAGATATTGGATAGGCGGTAATTATAAAGACGGATGGATACATGGCGCTATACGCGAACTGGCTACTTATTCACCGGCAGCAGATACGCAACCACCTGTAATAACCCCGGTCGATCCGGAAACCTGGGTGCAGAAAAGACGTATTACCATTCGGATAACAGACAGTCTGAGCGGCATAGACACCTACCGTGGTGAAATTGACGGCGAATACGCCCTGTTTGAGTTTGACGGTAAAAAAGGTCTTGTCTCCTACCGTTTCGATTCCCATCGTCTAACAAAAGGAACACACGAACTCACCTTTACCGTGACCGATGCCTGCGGTAATCCGTCCGTTTACACCCGCAAGTTTGTTTGGTAATTTTTGTTATCACAGGCGGAAGTTTTACTTTTGTCTTCTGATTAAATGAATGTCAATTTGGATGAGATGAAAGTATGCATTGCCGAAAAGCCCAGTGTGGCGCGTGAAATAGCCGATATTCTTGGCGCGAAGACAAGACGAAACGGCTATCTGGAAGGGAACGGCTATCAGGTGACGTGGACTTTTGGACATTTATGCACGCTTAAAGAGCCTCACGAGTACACACCCGGCTGGCGGCAATGGAGTCTGACGTCTTTGCCGATGATTCCTCCCCGCTTTGGCATCAAGTTAATCGACAGTCCGTCGTACATCGAACAGTTCAACGTGATCGAAAGCCTGATGAAAAACGCGGAAGTAGTGATAAACTGTGGTGATGCCGGACAGGAAGGAGAGTTGATTCAACGCTGGGTGATGCAGAAAGCCGGATGCAAATGTCCGGTGTACCGGTTATGGATATCTTCCTTGACGGAAGACGCTATACGGGAAGGCTTTTCCAAATTAAAAAATCAGTCCGAGTTTACTCCTCTATACGAAGCCGGGCTTTCGCGTGCGATTGGCGACTGGTTATTGGGTATGAACGCCACCCGTCTGTACACCTTGAAATACGGACAGAACAGACAGGTGCTTTCTATCGGTCGGGTGCAGACGCCAACGCTGGCATTGATCGTGAACAGGCAACATGAAATAGACAATTTCACACCGGAGCCTTTCTGGGAGTTGAAAACTATTTATAGGAACACGAAATTTTCGGCGACCAAGGGTAAATTCCTGAAAAAAGAAGAAGGAGAGGCTTTTCTGGAAATCGCGCGGCAGGCTGATTTTACGGTAACCGATGTATCGCAAAAGAAAGGGAAGGAAGGTTCTCCCCGTTTATTTGACCTGACTTCTCTTCAGGTAGAGTGTAATAAGAAATTTTCCTTTACTGCCGATGAAACATTAAAACTGATCCAGTCTCTTTACGAGAAAAAAGTAACGACCTACCCTCGTGTGGATACGACCTATTTAAGTGAAGATATTTATCCGAAAGTTCCTGCAATATTAAAGGGACTGGAAGGATACGAAGATTTGACGGGGGGGTTAGCCGGAGCCAAGATACCTAAAAGTAAAAAGGTTTTTGATAACACCAAGATAACCGACCACCACGCGATTATCCCTACCGGAGTTCCCGCCCGTAATCTGAACGAAACCGAGCGGAAAGTATACGATCTGGTGACCCGTCGTTTTATTGCCGCCTTTTATCCCGACTGTGATGTTTCGACCACAACGGTACTTGGCAAAGTGGACAAAGTAGACTTCAAGGTCAGCGGAAAACAAATTATCAACCCCGGATGGCGGGTTGTGTTTGGCGCTGAACAAAAAGATCCTGACGCGCCGGATACGGAAGAAGACGCCGGCGTATTACCGGCCTTTACCGTAGGAGAAAGTGGTCCTCACGAACCTGTGTTGGGCGAATCGTGGACACAACCGCCCAAACCATACACCGAAGCGACTTTGTTACGGGCAATGGAAACGGCAGGCAAGTTAGTGGATAACGACGAACTCCGGGATGCCTTGAAAGAAAACGGCATCGGTCGCCCCTCTACCCGCGCGGCTATTATCGAAACGCTGTTCAAACGGAATTATATCCGTAAAGAACGAAAGAATTTGATACCGACAGCCACAGGAAAGGAGCTGATCGGAACAATCAACGAAGAACTGTTGAAAAGCGCCGAACTAACCGGTTTGTGGGAGAAAAAGCTCCGGCAGATTGAAAAAGGACAATACGAAGCAAAGTTTTTTCTGGAAGAATTGAAACAAATGGTTGGCGAGATCGTTCAACATGTTTTATGCGATCAGAGCAGCCGGGCGATTACAATCGAAGAGGCTGTCAAAGAAGAAGCGAAAAAGACCAAAGAAAAGCCGCCCCGTAAACCCCGTGCAAAGAAAGAAGACAAAAAAACAGCAACGCCGATTTGTCCGGTTTGCAAAAAAGGCAGCCTGCTAAGAGGAAAAACAGCATACGGCTGTTCATCCTACAAAGAAGGTTGCACATTCCGTTTAGACTACGCAACCTATGGCGAAGGACTGACCAACGATCAACTGAACGAAATAATCAACAACCTGAAATAAAAAGCCCCATCAGGGCAACCGCATTTAAAACCGCCTCGTTCCTCGCAATAACGAGGCGGTTTTATAAAATGGATACATCCGAATTTGTCTGTTTATTTCTTGCGGGAGAATAATTTATTTTTTAGATTCGCCCATACGGATTATAATCATGGAGGTGACGATGGAACAGTTTAAATATGGAGCCGTTGGAAATTGCAGAACAGGC
>DAIPZX010000246.1:0-3982 GCA_036781995.1 Massilibacteroides sp.
TGCAGAGGATTCCACAAAGGCTTTTTTATGTATATACAATATTACTTAATTATTCAATTTTGCTTCAATTTCTTCAAATTCTTTACCCATATCCAAATTGTAATAAATACCACGCAAAGCTGTCATGTATTCGGTATCGTCCGGTTTCAGCTGATGCGCTTTTTCAAAATAAGGCAGCGCCTGTCTGAAAAACGTTTTTGCTTTAGCTAATTCTTCCTGATAGGCTTTGTTGTCGTTAATCATGTTTGCTTCTCCTTGCTTATTTACCCCCTGGTTATAATAAACACGTCCGAGATTGGACAAAATATCTGTATTTTCAGGATCAAGTTGATTGGCTTTAATAAAAGCTTCTTCAGCTTTAGCGAAATCTTTAAATCCTGTTTCATATACGCGACCCATTACATCATACAATTGCGCATTGTTGGGTTCATTGGAGATAGCCGTGTTTAAGAATTCGATAGCCTTTTCGTTTCTATTTGAATAGATATACGAGTTGATCAGGTTCAACAAATAATACTTTTCTTCCGGGAATTTATTCAAACCTTCTTCCAGTGTTTTTTCAAAGTTCACACTGTCTTTCGCTTGTTCGTATTCATAGCAAAGATACTGATACACATCGTTCTGTCTGAAATCAGTATTTTTTGCGCGTTCCAATGCCTGAATCGCTTTTTGCGAGTCGCCCAATTGCGTGGCAGCTACGGCAGCGTAGAACTGAACAGTCATAAAGTTTGAATCTCTTTCAGCTACTTTTTCGCCCTCGAACATAGGTAGATCTGAGATTTCAAGATATTGTTCAAAGAAATCAGATGCTTTCGCATAATCTCTCTGGTCAAAATAATAAGCGCCGCCATTGATATAATACACATGGTCCGCACTCAGGATGCTCTTAATATCCTTTACGTGCTTTGGTTTCACTTTTCCTTTCGCATCAGGAAGCATATCCAATTCGTATGCTTTCTTGAAGAAAGGAAGAATAGCGCCTAATGCTTCATACATAACAGGTTCGTCAGGGGTTGTTCCCAAGATTTGTTTTGTTCTTTCAGCGCTGAATTGCTGGTCTTCAACAAAACCGGCCACAAACCAGGTTTTAGGATCATTTTTAGTCTCTTCGTTTTCTAAAGCGCCCTTAATAAGGGTTCTTGCCTCTGCAAAATCTTTATTCCCTTTTGCTAAGCTTTGCGCTTCATTTACGGCTTTTTTTTGGGCGAAAGCTGCTGTTGCTACTACACAGAGAGCAACTGTAAGTAATACTCGTTTCATTGCAATTATAAATTTGAAATTAATAGTCTTTTTTTTTTATTATTGTTCAGTTTCAATATCATGATCCGTCTCAGAAGACGTTTCGTCTACTTCATTCGCTTGCGTTTCAGCGGTTTCGTTTACCTCTTCTCCGTCCACGTTTTCGTTTTCCGGATTTTCTTCTTCCGGATCCGACAGCACTTTACACACAGAAGCAATCTGGTCGTTACGTTTTTCAAGATTTATCAACCGCACACCCTGAGTAGCACGACCAATAATACTCAGACCGGATACACTCATACGAATAGCAATACCAGACTTATTAATGATCATCAGGTCGTTTTCGTCCGTTACGTCCATAAAGGCAATCAAACTACCTGTTTTTTCCGTAACATTCAATGTCTTGACTCCTTTCGCACCACGACTGGTGATACGATAAACCGGTTCTCCGTTTTCATCATCCAGCAGTGTACGCTTACCATAGCCAAATTCGGATACAACAAGGATTGTATTCGGAACCTCATTTTCTTTCTTTTTAATGCAAACCATGCCTACCGCTTCATCTGTCGAATCGTCTGCCAATCTCATGCCGCGCACACCTATGGCGGTACGTCCCGACGGACGAATTTTAGATTCATGGAAACGGATAGCACGCCCTTTTTTACTGGCAACAAGCACTTCGTTGTTTCCATTCGTCAGGCATACGCCGATCAGTCCATCGTCTTCACCAAGCGTAATGGCGTTCACTCCACTTGTACGCGGCCTTGAATAAGCCTCAAGCAATGTCTTTTTGATTATCCCTTTGCGCGTACAGAACATCAGATAGTGCGATTTAATAAATTCCTTATCCGTAGTCAGTCTCTTCACGCGGATAAACGCGTTGACCTTATCTTCGGGGTCTATACTCAATAGATTTTGTATAGCCCTACCCTTGGCGTTTTTCGCGCCTTCCGGTATATCATATACTTTCAACCAGTAGCATCTGCCTTTAGCTGTAAATATCAACAAAGTAGCGTGCATAGACGCCGGATAAATATATTCTACGAAGTCTTCATTACGGGTAACAGAGCCCTTTGCCCCTATTCCTCCACGAACTTGCGCGCGGAATTCGCTTAATGGCGTACGTTTAATATACCCCATGTGCGAAATGGTGATGATCATTTCATCATCGGCATAGAAATCTTCCGGACTCATCTCTTCAGAAGCATAAACAATATCCGTCCTGCGCTCATCGCCATATTTATCTTTTATCTCTTGCAATTCGTCTTTGACAACCTGCATGCAAACGTCTTCGTTTGACAGAATTTCATTCAGATAAGCGATCAACTTCTCTATTTCTTCAAATTCCGCGCGAAGTTTGCTTTGCTCCAGTCCTGTTAACTGGCGCAAACGCATTTCTACGATAGCGCGCGCCTGAATATCAGACAAACCAAATCGCTCGATCAATTTCGTAACCGCTTCCTGCGGATTGGTAGAAGCTCTGATAATAGCAATAACTTCATCAATATTATCAGACGCAATGATCAGCCCTTGCAGGATATGTGCTCTTTCTTCAGCTTTTCTTAAATCAAAACGTGTTCTTCTTAGCACCACTTCCTGTCTGTGATCAACAAATGCTTTGATTAAATCCCGCAAATTCAACTGACGTGGTCTCCCATTTACTAACGCAATGTTATTCACGCTGAATGAAGATTGCAGCGCGGTCATTTTGTATAGTTTATTCAGCACCACGGCTGAATTGGCATCTCTTTTCACATCTACAACAATGCGCATACCATTACGGTCTGACTCGTCGTTTACATTAGAAATACCATCAATACGTTTGTCGTTCACTAAATCCGCGATATACTTAATCAAATCCGCCTTGTTAACCAAGTAAGGAATTTCGGTTATAATAATCTTCTCATGACTATCCTCAACCTCTATTTCCGCTTTACCACGCAAAACAACACGTCCGCGGCCTGTTTCGAAGGCCTCTTTTACTCCTGCGTAGCCATATATCGTAGCGCCGGTAGGAAAATCGGGCGCTTTTACATGCTCCATCAATTCTTCTATCGAGATAGCTCCGCGCGTATCTATATAAGCCATCGATGCGTCAAGAACTTCACGCATATTATGAGGCGGCATATTAGTAGCCATACCCACAGCAATTCCCGAAGCGCCATTCACTAACAGATTAGGAATACGTGTAGGCAGAACGGTAGGTTCTTTTAACGTATCGTCAAAGTTTAATTGGAAATCGACTGTATCTTTATCAATATCACGCAGCATCTCCTCAGCTAATTTGCTTAACCGGGCTTCGGTATAACGCATTGCCGCGGGACTGTCGCCATCGACTGATCCAAAGTTTCCCTGCCCATCCACCAACGGATAACGCAAAGACCAAACCTGAGCCATACGTACCATCGCTAAATAGACGGAAGAGTCACCGTGTGGGTGATATTTACCTAAAACTTCACCAACAATTCTCGCAGATTTTTTATAAGGTTTATCGGATGTATTTCCTAACTCGTTCATTCCGAACAACACGCGGCGATGAACCGGCTTAAAACCATCCCTCACATCAGGAAGGGCACGAGAAACAATCACCGACATTGAATAATCAATATAAGCCGATTTCATTTCTTCCTCGATGTTAATCTTTATAATCCTGTCTTGATCAACCATTTAGTTTTATATTATTTACTATCTATATCTAAACCCAAAAAAAAGTGCACTAAGGTAAAGTTTTTCCGCATATTCT
>DAIPZX010000247.1:0-3980 GCA_036781995.1 Massilibacteroides sp.
GCTCGCAATGACGATGCGGTGTTTAAATACGTTTACCCTGCTACACACTACACCGAATGGATACCTTGAAAATAAAATAGATGGATATATCCTTATTTATTCCATACTCTCGGAGCCGGAACTTTAGGAAGCGGCTTGCGATCTTTGAGTTCCTTCATTACTTCATCGATTGCCCGATTCAGTTGTTCGTCTTCTCCGTTCCATTCTTTGATGGGATCGTTATCAATTACAATATCAGGATCTACACCGTGATTTTCGATAATCCATTCCCCGGTCTTCGCGTCAAGGCTGGTAAAGAAAGGAACACGGATATCCGTTCCGTCCATATAAGGCAGCGGACCGCTGATACCTACTATACCACCCCACGTACGCGTACCGATCAATTTACCCAGACCCAAAGCGCGGAATCCCCAAGGGAAAAGATCTCCATCGGAAGCTGAATATTTATTGATCAGACAAACCTTCGGACCCACCTGTACCGCATCCGGCACTGTTCCGATACGAGATGAGCCGCGCCGCATAGTGATCCGATAAGGCTCGCGAGACAAACGTTCCAGAATCATCGGCGACACATTGCCTCCGCCATTCGCACGATCGTCAATAATCAAACCTTCCTTATCTAATTGCGGATAGAAATAACGGGAAAATTCATTCAATCCGTCAACACCCATATCCGGGATATAGATATAACCGATCTTACCGTTAGATGCTTTTTCTACTTTCCGGATATTATCCTGCACCCAATTATAGTGGTATAAAGAATACTCTTCAGCAAGCGGACTGATTACGATCTTTCGTGCTCCTGCCAGTTGTGGTTTCGTATTCAGGAGTATTTCTGTCGGCACATTTGCCTTGCCAACCAATAAGGTGTACATATTCTTAACCGTGTTGGCAGAAACGCCATCAATTGCGACGATATATTCGCCTTCTTTCGCATTCACACCGGCATCCGTCAGAGGAGAGCGCAAGTCTTTGCTCCAGGAAGCGCCCGGTAATATTTTCTCCAGACGGAAAAATCCGCTCTTGTCGCGAGAGATCTCAGCACCCAGCAAACCGGTACTGATTCTTTCCGGGCGGTCTGTCTCACCCGGGTTTATATACGCATGACCACAATTCAATTCGCCAATCATTTCGCCAATCAGATAATTCAGGTCTAAACGGGTCTTCACGTAAGGAAGCAAAGCGCTATATTTCGCTTTCATCGCTTTCCAATCCACCCCGTGCATATTGTCTACATAGAAACCATCACGGAATGCCCGCCAGGCTTCGTCAAATAGCTGTGACCACTCTTCCGTGTAATCTACAGCTATCTTCATATTCGATGTATTCACCGCCTCTTTCAGTTCTACTTTACCGGAAGGTATATCCATCACATAAAGACCGTTTCCTTTACGGAACAGGGCTTTCTTGCTTCCCGGTTCGACAGACATAAACGTACCTTCGGCAATCGTTTCTTCTTTCTTCTTTTTCAGGTCATACATCTTGGTTGCTCCCCCGGCCCAATAATATATTTTCGAGTCGGCGGCATAAAAATACCCATAGCGGGAACCTTTCAGCGGCAGGCTTACAATACGATCGGCCAAGCCATCCGTATCAATCCTGACAGTTGCTTCCGAAGTCTTTCCGGTCTCCTTTTTAGCTTCTTCTTTTTTCTCTGTTTTCAGTTCCGCGTCTTCCTCAAGGAAAGGTGAAGGCGTGTCGTTAGCAAGAAGCGCCAAATAAACACCCCATACATTATTATATACATGGTTCCATTCAAACGTTCCGTAAGTAGGATTAAAATCACGGGCGGATGCAAACACCAGGTATTTACCGTCTGCACTAAACACAGGCGAGTAAGACTCATACCACTTGTCTGTTACCGGATATTCTTTTTTAGAAGCAATGTTGTAAACATAAACCACATAAAAATTATTTTCAGCCAGACGGGAATAAGCCAGCCATTTATTATCGGGCGAAAAAGTCACGTCTCTTATCTCATTTATCGGATCCTGCAATACAGATGTTACCTGCTTCGTAGCTACGGTCAGCAGGTTCACCCGGTTCATCCGGTCGGTATAGACAAGCATAGAAGCATCCGGGCTCCATCCGAAAGAACGGATATAGGTATCGTTATTCTTGGTCAGCTGCACTGCTTCGCCGCCTTCCGCAGACTGCAGATACAATTCTGTTTCGCCGGTCGCGTCAGAGATATAAGCGATAGACTTGCCGTCGGGAGACCATTGCGCTTCCCGGTCATGCGCTCCGGGCGAACGGGTAATATTTTTGGTTACCCCTTTTTCAGCCGCCAGATTAAACACTTCTCCACGTGCCGTCACAACCAGACGTTCGCCCGCAGGAGAAAGACTGGCGTTCGTTATATAATCTGCACCATTCTTAATGGTATTGCGAGCGTAGATATTGTCTGAAGAAAGCGTAATATTTACTTTTTCCGGTTTCTTGGTTGCTGCATCCATTTTATAGACATAACCTCCGTTTTCAAACACAATTGTATGTCCGTTCGCACTCGGGAATTTTACGTCATACTCCGTAAAATCGGTCACTTTAGTCGTTTGCTTTGTCTTGGTGTTGTAGACAAAAATATTCATCGTACGGTCACGGTCCGAAATAAAGAATACTTCATCACCTATCCACATCGGGATAATATCCTGCGCATTGTTTTCTGTTATATTCACAACTGATTTAGCGTCCGCATCATAAATCCAGATATCATCCGCCATACCTCCTTTATAATATTTCCAGGTACGGAATTCACGCATCACACGATTGTAGGCTATCCGTTTTCCATCAGGAGAATAGCTGCAAAAACCACCTTCCGGCAATGGAATTACATCCGGAAGTCCGCCGTCTTTATTAACAGTATAGAGTTTGCCGTCAAATCCATCGCTGATTCGATTTCGGTAAACGATCCGTTGGCCATCGGGCGTCCAGCCCATCACAATATTATTCGGCCCCATCCGGTCGCCCAAATCATCACGACCATTGGTAGCTGTATAAGTTACACGCAAAGGTTCTCCTCCGGTTGAAGGCATCGTAAATACTTCCGTATTACCATCATACTGACCGGTAAAAGCAATTGTTTTCCCATCCGGAGAAAAACGCGCGAACATTTCATAGCCCACATGCGAGGTCAGCCGTTTCGCCTCACCACCCACGGCAGGCACTTTATACAAATCACCGGCATAAGAAAACACGATTTCATTCCCATTCGTAGTCGGGAAACGTAGAAGCCGGGCTTCCTCCGCGGCAAAAGCCAGGGCAGGAACGGCTATAAAAAGAATTAAATAAACAAACAGTTTTTTCACCATAAAGCAGTTTTTTTTTAAATATTGACACAAACTTACTAAAAACAGAAAAAATGCAATAAAAAACGGCTTACCAAAGTAAGGTTATCTTAAAATAATGCGTCATCGGTTGATAATTATCTCCCGCTTCATCAAACAAATCGTTCGCGCCTATTGAAAACCGGATCCACCCCGGACCATAAGAATAGCTGATTGTCTCGGCAAAATAACCATTATTATAAAAATATTCCGTCAGAGGAAGAGGGTAAAACGCACCTCCATCTATTAATTCCACATTTACAATACCTTCCGTCACAAACGATTCATCTATTCGATTATCTCTTAATACATAATAGAAAACACCGTTATCCCGATCCCTTATCCATTCACCTTCAGAAACTTTCTTCTCAAGAATCTCCCAATCCCCTACTCCCGAAGGCCCTTCCGGTCCCATCGGACCTTCGCAGGAGGAGAACAACCCTATCGCAACAAACATTATTAATACAGACCAAATCTTCGTTTTCATAATTTTTTCTTTTATTGTTACTAATCAACATGCTATGTTCTATGGAGCGAAGATACATCTTTTCTTTATGTTAAAAAGTTATCTTTGCATACTAAATAAAATATTACGTAACCAAAGAGAACAGCTCTAAAAACAAATAAAACAAGAAGCTGTTTTGAATTTATTCTCTA
>DAIPZX010000248.1:0-3970 GCA_036781995.1 Massilibacteroides sp.
AAATCCCTGAAAATAAAACATTTCAGGGATTTTTCTTTTCCGGAAAATCCTCCATTTTTAGCAACTTCAGCTATTTAATGTGTGTCAAATATGAAAAAACTTGCGGATTTAAGGTTTTAATATTTTCATATTGTTGATAAATAAGAAATAATATACTATATTTCGTCCTTTGATGAAACAAAAACTTATATTATTTACTAAAAACTGCTTATCATGAATAGGTTCAATAAAATTCCAATACTTCTTTTAGCCGTGGTTCTTTACGCTTTTACCTTTTTGAACTGCTCTGCGCAAGAACAGAAACTAACTGAAACCAACTACTTTTCAGACGTAACTGCTACTCATCTTCCTTTGGATGAAGAAACGCATGCCTTGGGCACGGCATTGGCTGATGTCAACGGAGATGGGTATCCGGATATTATTCTGGCTCTTGAAATGCAGCCGAACCGGTTATACCTGAACGATGGGAACGGCAAATTCGCATGGGCAAAAAATGCTTTTATTGATCAGAGCCACGATACAGAGCATGTGAAAGTTGGTGATTTCGATGGTGATGGATTGGTGGATATCATTTTCGTAGCAGAAGACGATCAAAATCATGAGTATTATTTAGGAAACGGTGATGGAACTTTTCGGAATGCAAGCGACCGCTTGTTGGCGAAAAGCGAAGGAAACGGACTGGATATAGGCGATGTAAATGGTGACGGTTGGTTGGATGTTGTGATCGGCAATAGCGGGAAAAAGCCGGCTAATTTCCTTTGGTTAAACAACAAAGAAAATCCAGGTCATTTTATCGATCATTCCATCGGGTTGCCGAAACACAGCGACCAGACACAATCTATTAAATTGGCGGATCTGGACGGCGATGGATTTCTCGATATGATTGTCGGCAATGAAGTTCCACCCAACCGGGTTTATTTCAACGACGGAAAAGGAAATTTTTCCGAAAGAGAAGGAGCTTTCATTGAAACGGTTCCCTTACACACCCGCGAAGTGATTACATTTGATGCCAACGGCGATGGACTGACTGATATTTTATTTGCCAATCTGACTAGTAACGGTGGTCAATGGGATAAAGACCCACGCTCCAGATTGTTCATCAATCACGGAAATGGAGTTTTCAAAGATGAAACCGAAAGTCGAATTCCTGAATTCAGGTTTTCAACCTATGCCGCCAACATTGTGGATTTTAATCGAGACAGACATCCAGACATCATCCTGAGTGCCATCCAAACTCCCCCCTTTCAGGCAATGCAGGTACAAGCATTACAAAATGACGGCACAGGAATATTTACTCTCGTAACAAAAGACGTTATTCCTGAAATTACGACCGGAAGAAGCTGGGATATTGCCGTAGGCGATGTAAATGGCGATGGTATCGATGATTTGGTTATCGGCGGCTGGGGTTCACAAGTAAGATTGTTGTTGGGGAAATAAACAGGCTCATTGAACTGACCTTTACCGGATCTGGTTTTGGCATAATCGTTTCGTTACCTCTTCCTGAGTCAATGCGAAAAGAGTATAAACCATTGATGCGGGAAAGGTCAATACTGTTGGATACATAAAAGAATTGTTTAAATTTGCTGAAGTTTAGACATTTATGAATCAAACCATAGCATTTTTTGATACCGAAATTGATCCTCAAAGTCTGAAAGTTCTCGATATTGGGGCTGTTAAGGATAATGGAAGTTCTTTTCATAAAACCTCTGTTGCAGAATTTATTCAGTTTCTTACCGGAGTAAACTATATTTGCGGACATAATATTATCAAGCATGACATCAAATATATTGGAACAGCAATAGCTGATTCAGGAACCAATCTGAGAAATGTCATTGATACATTGTATCTTTCTCCATTGCTTTTCCCCACAAAGCCATATCATGCTTTACTAAAAGATGATAAACTTCAAACGGAAGAACTTAACAATCCTTTGAATGATGCTATAAAAGCAAAAGACTTATTCTATGATGAGGTTTCCGCCTTTAGTCAAACAGAGGAAATGCTTCAGCAAATTTTTTATTTGCTGCTGAAAGATCGAAAGGAATTTTATGCTTTCTTCGATTTTGTCGCCTTTAAAGATACGGGTCCGGATATTGAAAAACTGATTCGGCTAAGGTTTAAGGGTGAAATTTGCGAACACGTCGATTTAATAAAAATCATAGTAGACTATCCGATTGAACTGGCCTATTGTTTATCGCTGATTCATTCATTCATCCGGCATAAAAAGGTTCATTCAATTACGCCTCCCTGGGTATTGAAAAACTATCCGGAAGTTGAGCGGATTATGCATCATTTGCGGAATAAGCCTTGTGTAAGAGGCTGTGTGTATTGCAATAATGCTTTGGATATTCATAAAGGGCTAAAAAAATTCTTTGGATTTGAGTCGTTTAGAACTTATGGAGGTGAGCCTTTACAAGAAAGAGCTGTTAAAGCGGCTGTTGATAATAAATCATTACTTGCTGTTTTTCCGACAGGAGGGGGGAAATCTATTACGTTTCAAATTCCGGCATTAATGAGCGGGGAAAACTCAACAGGTCTTACGGTTGTGATTTCTCCACTGCAATCATTGATGAAAGATCAGGTTGATAATTTGGAAAAACTTGGAATCACCGAAGCTGTTACCATCAATGGGTTACTCGATCCGATTGAACGGGCGAAGTCTTTTGAGCGAGTAGAGGATGGTTCTGCTTCTATTCTTTATGTTTCGCCGGAATCATTGCGTTCGAAAACTATAGAACGGTTGATTTTAGGAAGAAAAGTGGTTCGTTTTGTTATTGATGAAGCGCATTGTTTTTCTGCGTGGGGACAGGATTTCAGAGTAGATTACTTGTATATCGGTGATTTTATCAAAACAATTCAGGAAAAGAAAAACCTTGAAGATGGAATTCCTGTTTCGTGCTTTACGGCAACAGCCAAACAAAATGTGATCGGGGATATCCGGTCTTATTTTAAAGAGAAACTATCTCTCGATCTTGACCTGTACACCTCAAAAGTCTCAAGAACGAATCTTCACTACAAGGTTTTAGAAAAAGGAGATGAAGAAGAAAAGTATCAGATGACAAGAGATCTGATTGAAGAGAAGCATTGTCCGACAATTGTTTATGTTTCAAGAACAAGAAAAGCGTATTTGCTTGCAGAAAGATTACAAAAAGACGGTTTTAGTGCAAAGCCGTACCACGGGAAGATGGATAAGCAGGAGAAATCTGAAAATCAGGACGCGTTCATTAATGGAGAAGTCCAGATTATGGTTGCAACATCTGCTTTTGGCATGGGAGTAGATAAAAAAGATGTAGGCATGGTTATTCATTATGAAATTTCAGACTCGCTCGAAAATTATATTCAAGAGGCCGGCAGGGCAGGACGGGATGAGCATATTGTGGCCGATTGTTACGTGTTGTTTAATGAAGAAGACCTCAGTAAGCATTTTATCTTACTGAATCAGACTAAGCTTTCTATTAAAGAAATTCAGCAGGTTTGGAAGGCAATCAAAGAAATAACCCGGTTTCGCTTAAAGGTTTCAAATTCTGCCTTGGAGATTGCGAGAAAAGCGGGTTGGGATGACCATGTGGTAGAGATTGAAACACGGGTAACAACTGCTATTGCTGCACTGGAAGATGCAGGATACCTAAAGCGTGGACAAAATATGCCGAGAATATTTGCCAATAGTATCCTGTCTAAAAATGCGCAGGAAGCAATTGATAAAATCAACGCATCTGAAAGGTTTGTGGGAAAACAGAAAGAGAGAGGTGTGCGCATTATAAAGAAACTTTTTTCAAGTAAAAGCCGGAAGCAATCAAACGAAGAAACAGCAGAATCAAGAATTGATTATATCAGTGATCATTTGGGTATTGTAAAAGAGGAGGTAATTAATATTGTAACCCTGCTTCGTGAGGAGAAAATCTTAGCAGATGCAAAAGATTTAACGGCATTCATTAAAAAAGGAGAAAATAGGAATCGTTCGCTTCATATT
>DAIPZX010000249.1:0-3969 GCA_036781995.1 Massilibacteroides sp.
CCGGACGGCGCACGGTTTCCCACTGTTTGATAGACGTTACCGGATCTCCATTCTCGCAGATCAGCGGATCAGGCAATGTGTAAACCGGAACTTTGGTTTCGTCATAGTTTTCACCTCTGGATTGCGCCTGAACAACATATCCCGACATAAATAATGCTGTTAAAAAAAGTAGTTTTCTCATCATGGTTATTCCTGTTTTATCTATAATGTATTCATAAACTCCAACGCCTTTTGCATATCTTCGGGCGTATCTATTCCGATTGTTTCCTGATGTGTGATGCCGGCTTTTATACGGTAACCATTTTCTAACCAGCGAAGTTGTTCCAGACTCTCTACTAACTCAAGAGGCGATTGCGGCAGGCGTGTAATCTCCCGCAACACATCAGCCCGGTAGGCATACAATCCGATATGCTTATAATAAGTATGATTCGACAGCCATACCGTATGTTCTTTCCCGCGCATATAAGGGATGACAGAACGACTGAAGTACATCGCTTCATTCCGCCTGTTCAATACCACTTTCGGCGAGTTCGGATTGAACAAGGTAGACTCAAAATCACCATCCGGCGCAAAAGGCTTTACTAAGGTAGCAATTTCCACCTGAGTATCCGTAAAACAAGCTTTCAGCGTCTCAATCTGTGAGGGATGAATAAACGGCTCGTCCCCTTGAATGTTAACAATCACTTCATAGCCTGTTCCCGTTTGGGTGTATGCCTCGTAACAACGGTCTGTTCCGCTTTTATGATCAGCAGAAGTCATCACCACCTGTCCGCCGAATGCTTTCACGACAGACTCGATACGGTCATCGTCTGTTGCTACACAAACAGAGTCCAACACATCTTTCACCTGTTCATAAACACGCTGTATCATTGGTTTGCCATTCATATCAGCCAATGGCTTACCCGGGAAACGCGTGGAAGCGTAACGGGCGGGAATGATTCCGATAAACCTTAATTTTTTCATTTCTGTTATTGTATTTGTGGCATGTATATAAGTGCACTCTTGGCAAAGTTAGCTATTTATTTTATTTTTGTCTGACTAATAATCTTCAAGATGAAGAAGCATCCGATTGAAATATTGATTGAACAAGGTGAACACCAGCAGCTTGATTTCAAATTTGAAGTAAGCGACAGCAAAAAGATAGCCCGAACGCTAAGTGCTTTTGCCAACACTAACGGAGGACGTTTATTGATTGGGGTCAAAGATAATGGCGTGATAGCAGGAGTCCGTAGTGAAGAGGAATATTACATGATTGAAGCGGCTTCACAACTATACACCCAACCGGAGGTGGAATTTACTGCCCAAAGATGGGAAATCGGTGGAAAAACCGTTCTCGAAATCTATATCCCTCCCGCAAAAGACGGTCCGTACAAAGCACCCAACAAACAAGATGAATACAAAGCCTATATACGCGTAAAGGATGAAAACATCCTGGCAAACGATGTACTTGTTATGGCATGGGAAAAGCAGAAACGTACAAAAGGAACGCTGCTGAAACTGACCAAGCCCGTAGAACTATTATTCCATTATCTGGATAATCATCCCCATATCAATACGAGTCAATTCTGCCGCATCGGACGCATAAACTATTACACAGCCAGAAATATACTGAGTGATCTGATTGCCATAAACAGTCTGCAATATGTTGTTGTAGACAAAAGAATAGCCTACAAGCGAATAGCCTGAACGTAGACTTGCGCGTTTTCAAAACGAACGACTTTTACCCGGGCTCCCTTTTCTATAAAATCCTGCATGGAAACCCCATCGTATATTTCGCCGTCAATCAAAACCTTTCCGGATGGGCGTAATACTGTAGCAGCTGTTCCTTCTTTTCCGACAAGTGACGTCAGCACAGGACTGGAAACCGCTTCTTCCAGATCAGCAACCAAAGCAACTTTGCGAAACAACCCTTTATTACCAATCCGATTAGACAACCAGATCATCAGGACAAATCCTAAACCCAGCCCCATCAGTACGGTCAAAGACGCTCTGCCCGCCTCTGCATTGCTTACATTTTCAAAATTAAAGTTTGTATTATTAAGCAAAGCCATGGTTAGCCCACCTATAATAAGCACAATCCCGGATATTCCGGCTACTCCAAAGCCAGGAATAACAAAGATTTCGACCAGCATGAGCAAAATCCCCACGATAAAAAGAATAATCTCCCAATTGGCAGCCAAGCCTTCAATATAAAGGGGAGCAAAATAAAGAATCGCAGCAACAATAGCCGCCGCCGAAGGCAGACCGATACCCGGCGTTTGCATTTCAAAATAGATACCGCCTATAATAATAATGATCAGCAACGATTGAGCCACCGGATTCATCATAAAACCTTTCAGGTTATCTACCCAGGACGGTTCATAGCTTTTGATTTCATACTTCTCATATCCCATATATTTCGTTATTACCTCGTCTACTGATTCGGCTATACCCTCACAATATCCCCACTGAACTGCTTCCTCTGCCGTAAAAGTCAGCACCTTGCCGCTATCGACCACATGAGGGATAGCGGTTCTTTCATCCACCATAGCTTCCGCAATTTTAGGATCCCGCTTCCATTTATAAATCGTATCGCTTCCCCGGACAATTGTATCCTTGCCGTGTGCCTCGGCGGTAGACCGTATCATCGAACGCATATAAGATTGATATTTATCAGGCATCGCCGCTCCCGTCTGGTTCACGACTGTAGCCGCTCCTATATTAGCGCCTTTGCGCATATAAATATTTTTTGCAGCTATAGAAATCAAAGCCCCGGCAGAAGCTGCATTATTGTCGATAAAAACAGATACAGGTATCGGACTATATAGAATAGCCGTACGCATAGAGTCTGCAGCCTCCACTAACCCGCCGTATGTATTCATATGGATCAGGATAGCGTCAGCCCCCAAAGTTTGGGCCTCAGAGAGCCCCTTAGACAAATAAATTCGCGTTCTGTTATCGATTTCATTCTTAATATCAATTTTATACACAAGCACTTTTTCCAGAGCCAAGCACTGACGCGGGTTTAAGGCTGAAACAAGCCCTAAAACGCAAAGAAGCAACAAACTACATATTTTATTCATAAACAGACATTTACATCATTATTGACAAACATAATCAACAGATAGATGGTTTTTATAAGTAACAAACTGTAAATCCACAAAACAAACCAATATTCAAAGCATGAAGATTAAAAAAAGTGAAAAAAAATTCATTATAATATCTTTGCTCGAAAATTTGTTATATCCAAATATATTTTCTATGTTTGTGATATAAACAGTTTAGGTATAAAAACTTTTAAAATTTAGAAGTTTAACCATTTAACAAATTACGAACATGAATACGCTGCAATTTCAGAAAAAATTATTGGGCATGCAAGAAAACATGATGAATTTTGCATTGATGCTCACGGCTAATAAAGATGATGCTAAAGACCTTCTGCAAGATACTACCCTCAAAGTTTTAGATAATCAGGAAAAATTTGTTGACAATGTAAACTTTAAAGGTTGGGTACTAACAGTTATGCGTAATATATTTATTAATAATTATCATAAGTTAATACGCACGCAGACTATTGTAGACCAAAGTGTTGATTTATACAACCTGGATGTCATTAACGATTCAGGGTTTAACTCTCCCGATGGAAGCTATCAGATTCAGGAAATAACAAAATCAATCAATGACTTGAGCGATGATTTGAGGATACCGTTCTCTATGTTTCTGAGCGGATACAAGTATAACGAAATAGCGGACAAGTTGAATGTACCTTTAGGCACAATAAAAAGCCGGATTTTCTTTGCTCGACAAGAACTTCAAAAATCATTAAAAAGCTTCCGCCCCGAATAACGCAAATTAATAATTGATAATTGTATATTTAGTAGAAAAGAGGTTTCGGATCAGCAGATTCGGAACCTCTTTCTTTTTTCCAAAAAAGATCAACAAGGCAAAGGATTATGCCGTATTTAGTGTGACCTTTAGAAAAAAATATGG
>DAIPZX010000250.1:0-3957 GCA_036781995.1 Massilibacteroides sp.
GTGTAGAAAGGGTGTAGAATGGGAATTCTACTTAATTTTCAATATTGATTACACCTGAAATTAACAGCAAGCCCCTCCGCAAAGACTCTTCAGATAGAACGCGATTGTTACAAATGCGAAGCCTAAGCAAACTACTGTTGCGAAAACATCTGAAATCACTTTCCAACGGTTAAGCCAAATTGTATTGTTCCAACCGATTGTCTGAAGCGCGCTCCAGAACCCGTGAGTCAGGTGGAACCACAAAGCCACATACCATGCTAAATAAGCAATTACGATCCAGATTTGGCTGAAGTAATACTTAATAAAAGCCGCACCTTCTGTTGTACCAACTAATTGTCCGCCCAATTCAACTTCATGATGTCCCATTAATTCGGCAAACATCATCTTGTACCAGAACTGCGCGAAGTGTAACACCAAGAAGCCCAAAACAATAAAACCCAAAACAAGCATGTTCTTTGAAGACCATTCCACATGTTTTGGACGCGTGTTTACCGCATAGCGATCATTACCCCGCGCTTTACGATTTTGAAGGGTAAGAATAATCGCATAAACAATATGGATCACAAAGCCGGCTGCTAACACCAGAGTACCTGCTACTGCATACCAATTGGAGCCCAGAAATGCACAAATCATATTGTACGCTTCTTCTGAAAAGACCGCTGCAACATTCATGCATAAGTGGAACACCAGAAACAGAATAAGAAAGAGACCTGATATACTCATTATCAGCTTCTTCCCGATAGAAGAATTAAGTAACCACATAAGATAAGAATTTAAGTTATTTAATCGTTTTTAGAATTTCGGTTTCAACACTCGTAATTGGCGGCAAAGGTAGAGTAAATACACGGATCAAACAAATGATTAAAGAAATATTTCGGCAATCGAAATGCCTTATTCCAACAGCATTAGGTGATGTTTATTTTTATTTAAAAAAGTACTCACAGCTATGTATCCATTCGGTGTAGTGCGTTTGCTCTGTTACTAAATACGGCTTGACACCAAACTATCAGCCATAGCGGCAGCCGCTTTACGTCCATCTCCCATAGCAAGGATGACCGTTGCGCCTCCACGCACAATATCTCCTCCGGCATATACATCGGATAGAGCCGAACGCATATTGTCTTCACTAACAACGATTGTTCCTTTACGGGTTACTTCCAATCCTCCGAACGCCTGAGGTATAAGTGGATTAGGCGAAACCCCTACACTCACAATCACCTCATCTACTTCGACCGTGTCGATACCTCCCGGAATGGCAATCGGGCTTCTTCTTCCTGATGCATCAGGCTCGCCCAGTTCCATTTTTTGAAGTTTCATTATTTTTACCCGACCTCGTTCGTCACCCTGGTATTCAATCGGGTTATGCAGTGTCAGGAATTCTACGCCTTCTTCCTTCGCGTGCTTGACTTCTTCCAAACGGGCAGGCATTTCTTCTTCGCTTCTACGATAAACGATCATAGCCCGTTCGGCGCCTAATCTTTTGGCGGTACGAACGGAGTCCATCGCTGTATTACCTCCGCCGATCACGGCAACTTTTTTCCCGATCAAAACCGGCGTGTCACTTTCCGGATTGGCTGCATCCATCAGGTTGACACGGGTAAGATATTCGTTGGACGACATGACGCCAACTAAGTTTTCTCCCGGAATATTCATAAAGTTGGGTAGTCCTGCTCCGCTGGCAACGAAAATGCCTTTAAAGCCATCCGCATGCAAATCGTCATAACTGATCGTTTTTCCGACAATACAGTTGGTTATGAATGTAACTCCCATTTTACGCAAACTTTCAATCTCTACGTCTACAATCCGGTTCGGCAAGCGAAACTCGGGAATGCCGTATTTCAATACGCCGCCGATCTCGTGCAGTGCTTCAAAAACAGTTACATCAAAGCCTCTCTTTGCCATATCTCCGGCAAAAGACAAACCGGCAGGACCCGAACCGACTACCGCGACTTTAATCCCGTTCTTTTCTTCGATTTCAGGAACGGATATATTTCCGCTTTCGCGCTCGTAATCTGCCGCAAAGCGTTCCAGATAGCCAATTGCCACAGCTTCTTTTTTCAGCTTCGCCGTATATATGCATTGACTTTCGCATTGCTTTTCCTGAGGGCAAACACGTCCGCAAACCGCAGGTAGCGCACTCGTCTCTTTCAGTGTTTTGGCGGCAGATAAAATATCTCCTACTTCAATATATTTTAAGAATGTCGGGATATTGATACTCACCGGACAGCCCGTCATACACGTAGGATTGGCACAATCTAAACAGCGCTGTGCTTCCAGCATCGCTTGCTCTTTGGTGAGACCGAGGTTTACCTCTTCGTTATTTTTGTTTCGGTAGTCAGCATCCAGTTCGTTCATTTCTACACGAACGAGATCCATGCGTTCTTTAGCTTTCTTGTTTTTGCGGAGTTCTTCTCTCCAAGATTCCGCACGGCGTGCGGCTATCATATCTTGTTGTGTCATAAGGCTCTTTTTTTTTTACTCTAACTCTTTATATGCACCCAGGCGCATCAACATTTCGTCGAAATCCACCTGGTGGGCGTCAAATTCGGGACCATCCACGCAAACGAACTTTGTCTTTCCGCCTACGGTAATACGGCAAGCTCCACACATCCCTGTCCCGTCGACCATGATGGTGTTTAAAGAGGCCAGCGTCGGGATTTCGTATTTCTTCGTCAGCATGGATACGAATTTCATCATGATTGCCGGTCCGATAGTTATACACATATCTACCTTTTCACGTTGGATAACACGCTCTATACCATTGGTTACTAACCCTTTATTTCCGTATGAACCATCATCCGTCATAACAATCACCTCGTCCGAATTCATCTTCATCTGTTCCTCCAGAATCACAAGGTCTTTTGTGCGCGCTGCCAATACAACGATTACCCGGTTGCCTGCCTTATGGAAAGCTTCCACAATCGGTAAAAGCGGAGCTACGCCTACGCCTCCTCCGGCGCATACCACAGTGCCCACCTTTTCAACATGCGTGGCTTGCCCTAACGGACCTACTAAGTCTGTGATATAATCACCCTCATTCAGCGCACATATCTTCTTCGAAGAGCTTCCTACTCCTTGAATCACCAAGTCTATTGTTCCTTTTTGAATATCCGCACCAGCTATGGTAAGCGGTATACGCTCGCCTTTCTCGCCTACTTTTACGATCACAAAGTGACCCGCTTTTCTTGAGCGGGCAATAAGTGGCGCTTCGACAACAAGCTTTACTACATTTGCCGAAAAGTGTTCCTTACTTACAATTTTGTTCATTTCAATCGCTCCTATCGTTCGTACTAATTATTGTTTCACACATTCTACTCAAACAATCCCTCGTCTCTCACCAGCATCAGGATAGCAGAGTGAGGAACAATCAGGTATGTTTCTTCGTTAAAGTTAATTTCATATGCTGCATTTTGCAGATAAATCGCCAGATCACCTTCATGGGCCTGAAGAGGGAGGTATTGAACTTCTTCGTTCTTTTTCTTCCACGCCTCGTCTTCTTCCGTTTGAGAGGGAAGCGGATAGCCCGGACCTGCTTTGATAATGTAGCCGCACTGTATCTTCTCTCCCTGTTGCACCGAAGGGGGAAGGTATAACCCGGACTTAGTCCGGCTACTCGGATTTTTAGGTCGGATGAGCACTTTGTCACCGATCATAATGAACCTGTCTATATCCTTTTGATCTATGGATAATTGCATATAAATGATATTAGAAATTTTAGTTTCGCAAATCTAATCAAAAAGAGTGAATTATACATTGTCTCATTTCAGGCAACTGTCTATTTTTAAATTTTCTTTTTGATGTAATACGTATAGCAGGGCAAACGCATTTAAAACCACATCGTCTTTGCGAGGAGCGAAGTGACGAAGCAATCCATCCTTTAACCGTATGGCGAAAAGAAACTATTATTCTCTATCAAAACCCTTCTTTCAACACCTTCTTCAACGGCAGGAAGAGGCG
>DAIPZX010000251.1:0-3953 GCA_036781995.1 Massilibacteroides sp.
AAGATAGTCTTTATGTTCTTTTTTGTACATTTGAGACTGAGATTAATCTATTATTTGAAACTCACTTATGAAATTATTTATTATATCAAACAGACTGCCATTAAAAACGACCAGAATTAATGGGGATTTTTCGTTTACTCCAAGTGAGGGAGGATTGGCTACAGGATTGGCTTCTCTTGATATGGATATTGAAATACATTGGATAGGATGGCCTGGTTTATATCTGGAGAATAACGACGAAGAGCAGCGTGTTATAGCTCATTTGGCTCAATACAAATATCATCCGGTCTTTCTTTCGGAAGATCAGGTGGAAGAATATTATCAAGGCTATAGCAACAGTACTTTATGGCCGCTTTGTCATTATTTCTTTGCTTTTATGAGATACGAGAACTCCTATTGGAAATCTTATCAGGAAGTAAACCGCTTATTTGCCGAAAGAATTTTGCCTTTATTAGATGCAGATGATATTGTTTGGATTCAGGATTATCATCTGATGCTGCTTCCTAAATTGATCCGGATACAAAACAAGCCGGTTAATATCGGCTATTTTCATCATATTCCTTTTCCTTCCTATGAGCTGTTCCGGGTGTTGCCGGAACGGGCGGATCTTTTAAATGGCTTATTGGGAGCTGATCTAATAGGTTTTCATACGCATGATTATATGCGGCATTTCGTGAGCGCGACAGAGCGGGTGTTAGATATACATTTTCAACTCGACCATGTAAAGCATGAAAACAGATTGATCTATGTCGAAACGTTTCCAATGGGCATCAACTACGATTTATATCATAATGCCATAGCCAATCCGGGGATACAACAGAAGGCTGAAGAATTAAAACAAACATTCGGTGATTCCAAGCTTATTCTTTCGGTGGATAGATTGGATTACAGCAAGGGCATTTTGCACCGCTTAGAGGGATTTTATCGTTTTCTCGAGAATAATCCGGACTATAGAGGACATGTTTCACTCGCGATGATCATCGTTCCGTCCAGATCGAATGTAGAGCAGTATTCCAGTTTGAAAATGAATGTAGACGAAATGATCGGACGCATTAATGGAGCGTATTCCACAATAAACTGGACACCGGTTTATTATTTTTATCATTCGTTTGATTTTGAGGAATTGATTGCCATGTACAGTATTGCCGATATTGCTTTGGTTACTCCCTTAAGAGATGGAATGAACTTAGTAGCAAAGGAGTATATTGCGGTAAAAAAAGATAAGCCCGGCGTATTAATTTTAAGTGAAATGGCAGGAGCTTCCATTGAATTGAGCGAATCCATTATTGTAAACCCGAATGACACGGAAGAGATCGCGCATGCCATATTGACTGCGTTAAACATGCCGGAACAAGAACAGTTGGATGCGCTAAAAATCATGCAGAAAAAAATAAGCAAGCATAATATAAACAAATGGGCGTCCGGTTTTGTCAATGAACTTTACAAAATAAAAGAACGCAACATCAGTCTGCACAAAAAGAGAATAGGAGAAACCGAAATAAATGAGATAAAACAAGCGTATGGTTCTTCCCAAAAGAGATTGTTCATTCTGGATTATGATGGTACGCTTGTCGGTTTTAAGCATAAACCGGAAGAAGCTTTTCCAACAGAAGAAATCCTCGGAACTCTTCGGATTCTCTGTAAAGATCCTTCCAATCATGTCGTGATCAGTAGCGGTCGCGATCGGGATACGTTAGAAAAATGGTTCGGACATTTACCGTTAGCATTAGCTGCGGAACACGGCGCTTTTTATAAGGAAGGAGGAAAATGGCATGAAAACACGGCTGATTTCAAATTTGATAAAGAAATAACAGACATACTCCAACTGTTTGCTGATAAAACGCCACATGCTAAACTTGAAGTAAAAAAAACGGCGTTGGTCTGGCATTATCGTAATGTGGATAGCTGGTTTGCTTCCTTGCGGGAACAACAATTGATTAATGCCCTGATAGAACCATGCACCCGCCTCAATTTACAAATATTACGCGGCAATAAAATTGTAGAAGTAAAATCTTCGCAATTTACGAAAGGAAGCGAGGTTCAAAGGCTGCTTGCTCAGGACAACTACGATTTTATCTTGGCCATGGGAGATGATGTAACAGACGAAGATACATTCCGGGCCTTACCTGCGGACGCATTTACAATTAAGGTCGGTTCGGTATCGGAGATTGCCGGTTTCTACTTAAACTCGCAAACCGAAACCATACCTTTTTTGCACAGGATAACAGATCAGGGACGAATAAATTTAGAATAACTCCTTTCTTCACCGAATAGCATGGCGGTGTTGATCAGCGCTAAGTGGGAATAAGCCTGTGGAAAATTCCCTAACTGAGATTTGGTTTCAAAATCCAGATCTTCGCTGAAAAGTCCTAAGTGATTCGCATAGGAGAGTAGTTGCTCAAACAATTCTTCGGCTTCCTTTTTTCTATCCGTAACATAAAGCGCTCTTACCATCCAGAAGGTGCAGATGGTGAATGCCGAAGAAGGTATCCCGAAATCGTCCATATTATTGTATCTAAACATGAGTCCCTTATGCATTAATTGATTGTAAATGGCATCTACTGTTTTAATATACCTCGGGTCATCCGGTTCGATAAATCCATAGACTTCCATTAAAAGAAGGGATGAGTCGAGTTCTGTATTGCAGTAGGTCTGGGAAAAGAAACCTTCTTTTTCTTTCCAACCATTCGCCAATACATCTTCTTTTATTTCATTGGCTTCTTTTTCCCATTTTTCTGCCAGTTCTTCCTGGTTTAACAGGCGTGCTATGCTTACAGCGCGGTCAAAGGTGACCCAACACATGACTTTGGAAAGAACAAAATGCTTCTCTTCTCCCCGTATTTCCCAGATTCCTTTATCCGGTTTGTTCCAGTCCTGCCTTACGGTACGAATGATGTTCTTTACTACCTGAAACATATCTTCAATCTCAGCCAGTGTTCCTTTAAAATAAAGATAATACTGGTAAATCACATTCATCAAATAGCCAAAAGAGTCATTTTGTTTCTGCCGGTACGCATCGTTTCCTATACGAACAGGGCGAGATCCTTTATAGCCGCTCAGGTGGGGCAGTTCTGTTTCCGTAAGAATACGCTCTCCGCGAATACCATACATAATCTGAAACTTATCCGACTTGGAGATCAATATCTTACTAAAAAAAGAAATAAAGCGCTCAGCAGCACTTTTATGTCCTACGCTGATAAGCGTTTCGATCGACATGGATGCATCGCGAAGCCAACAGTAGCGATAATCCCAATTACGTACTTCCCCGACAGACTCGGGCAAACTGGTTGTTAAAGCCGCGAGAACAGCGCCGGTTGGCTGATAAGACATGAGTTTGAGTACCAACATGCTTCTTTCCATCATGGCGTTATACCGGGTGTATTTTTTTGAACGGTTCACCCAGTTTCTCCAGTAAACCCTTGTACGTTGAAATTCCAGATCAACCCGATCCAGATTAATGGGTATTAATTTTTGATTGTACGAAACCAATAGAAACTCGTCATCTGTCAAAACGATTTCGTCTCCGGCTATGATTTTATTGAGATCCAAACCGGAATATAAAAAGATCGTGTCGTATTTTTCCGAGATACTGAACGATTTAATGTATTCGGCAGTTACTTCATGCCTCATTTTATGACGGGCATAATCCAAAGCCGGCTTATATTCTATTCTGAATCGAGGTTTACCTCTTTTCAGTCTGATCATCCGATACAGTTCCGGTGGGAGGTAATAATCAAAATCCAGCATTTTATAGCGCGGCATAAAGTCGACTACTTCAAAACTTCCTTCCTCGGATTCAAATAAAGTGGATAAAATATTGGTGTGCTCAATATAGTTTTGGCTGACCTTGTAGTTATCGTCAACAAGAAAACTGAAATGGCCTCCTTTTTCCTTATCTAAAAGTTTTCCAAACACTGAGGAGAGTCAAAATCCGGCATGCAAAGCCAGTCTAC
>DAIPZX010000252.1:0-3878 GCA_036781995.1 Massilibacteroides sp.
TATACGAATAAAAAATGGGGCAGCGCCCTTTCTTATCATCTTACTATTGATGCCTCTATTCTGGGAATCGAAGACACAGCTTTATATATCAGGGATTTTATCTTGAAAAAATATCTTCAGGCTAACGATTGAATAATAGCCCGTTGCCTGTTGAAGTATTGAGTGCGTTGAATTTCTGCGCTTTCAGATATTAATGTTGAGTATTTTTTTAATGACAAGATGAAGTTCCGGTTATAATTGTAGACCATTGGGTCTGCGCTATAGATCGTATTGATAGAGAATAGCCTGAATGTTGCCCAGTTATTTATCGGACTGCTTATATAAGTGTAGGTCGCTTCAAAGTTGACATTTGATATATAAATTTGCAGGTCCGTTCCTGTTCTGAACTTTCCTTTTATCGCGTATTCTTCCAGTTCATCAAGAAGACAAAGCATTTCTTCCTTGATTTGTTCAACTTCTTTTGGACTGATTAGATTTATGTTGATAAAATAGTTGACATCGTTTATAAAACTACTGAAAATTTGGTTGTCCAAAATGTACATCGTTGATTTAATAAACTGTGTCTCGCGTACATATTCTCGCTGAAAATTGAAAATATAATCAGGTATTACAAGTTCAGAAAAAGATCTGAAAGTACTGCTCTTATCGTTTTGATAAATCCACTTAAACAACCGGAACTTAGATAAATTGGCATATTTAAGGTAAAGAACCTGCGGGATAAGATTGGCGGCTAAGCCTAACTCTGTATTGTTAAGATTTTTCACAGCGGTGTATATTTCAAAGTATCCCCTGAGTATTTTCTCGTAGGTTTCAATCGGTTTCGATGTGTTGATCAGACTCAGACTAAACATCGCGTTTTTATTCATCTTAATCCCAATCGTATTATCCAACGAAATGCCTAACTCTTTTGCGATAATAGCCGCTTCGTTCAATGTAAAAGAAACCTCACCCCGAAGTCTCCTATATACAGCTTCTTTACCAATAAAAAGTATATTAATCAGTACGTTTGCTAAGCGAGTTCCATCCGGGATTTTACTTTTCATTGCAGCGATAAGAATTTCATTTAATGTTTGGTCTGTCATACAGGTTTATTTTTTATACAATACTCATCTATTAAACAAATATCTTCGTTTAATTTCTTTTAATTTACTGTGAAATTTTATTTTTTTAGTAAGGTCTTTATTGTTATGCTTTCTACTTTTCTGTTTTTCAGACCCAAATAACTGATAAGTGCCATGCAGGAATCATTCTTTAAATAGAGCAAACTGTCGACTTCATTCTCTTCGGTTTTTTTAAGCAATAAAGCCGGACGGTCAGAAAGAAAATTACTGATGTCGAAAGCTGTCACCACTGTGGTTTCGGTTTTTATAAAAACAGAATCTCCTCTTACCTGTGAATAGAAATAGGAATCATATAATTTTGTATATTCTTCGATAGATACAATCTGACCTTCGGCCCTGCGATAATACTTAAAATCGGCGTCTTCAATATAGTAAGGTGGGTTTTGGGCAAACAACCCTTTGTTCAGTTGTTTAACAGAACCGTATCCATACGTCTGTTTCATATAAGTAGGCGAAGTCTTATTGGCGAGGTAACTGAATATATTAATCATTTTCTCATAAGGCCGTTGTGAAGAACTGTCTCTGAGAGCAGCGGGTATATCTTTGTTGCGAATCAGTCCGGTTTCAGCGTCTTTCAGGTCAAGCGCTTTAATAAGATCGTTCAGCCTTCTTTCCTGAGATATCACCCCTATTTTTTTAGCATTAACAGGAGGAATGAAAGTGACCGAAGCTAAAAGTCCAATTACAAGATAAATGAAATATAAATATCTGGTTTTCGGATCATTGAATGCAAAAATAGTAATGACTGAAATAAGAATTGCCAGCACAAACAGATAAACACGTCCTTCCGTAAATCCATATTCCTGTATTCTATACAATACACCAACCCAGAATAGTACGAGTACGGGAATGGCAATCAGATGGAAGCGACTATAAAACCAGGTGTAGTATTCTTTTTTAAGTAATTTTTGGCAGGCTCTTGCTATTACGGCGATAAAAAGATAGATAGAAATCATATAGGACAGCATGCCTACAGGCAAATCCCAGGTGAATAATATCTTGAGTCCGTAAACATACAATAAGGCGGTATAGGCTAATAAGGCCGGAGTTACAATCCAGTTGTTCAGTATTTCAAAAAAACGATCGGCCTGCCAATCGTAATTGTCCTGCTCTTTGTTCTGGAACAAGCAAAACAGAAATGGAGCCACAACTATTATGGGAAACACGACTAAATAGAAAAGAACTTTACCGGTATGATATGATTCGAAATCAAAGATGTAAATAATAGAAGTATAGATGCCGCAAAGCAATCCGGCAAGAGATAAAGACAGGATACCGCTGATTGCTACATGGTAAGGAAATCGCAGAGAATCGATCGAAAAGCGAAAATTATCTTTCTGCCGCCTGCAAGCGAAAATCGCGGCAAGCGCGATCACCCAGCAGATGGCATAAGGTAGTTCCAACGGTTTGGCAACCGTAATAAAGGGGGCACAGACGATAAATAATAAACTGGAATAATACGCCCACCTCAAACGAGGAGTGGAAAATAAATGATTAAATGTAAAACTCACAACCCAGAACAGCGGAAGAAACGCAAACGCGTTATGGATATAATCCGGATACCAGGAATGGTTTTCCTTCTGAATCGAAGTCACAATAAACAGGCAGATACTAAATATGATTTCAACAGGAAATGCTTTTACTGTAGATAAGGCATCTGTTTTAAACTTATTCCAGTTTATTTTTTTCATGTTTATTCTTTCAGTGGATAAAGCCGATGTGTGATAAATCCTTAGCTTTCTTGTTGAAACTTGTCATAATTTCTGTTATGACATCAGCGACGGTTTGTTCTTCTTTAAACAAGGCGGCGACCTGTCCTATCTCCAGTTCTCCTTCTTCCAGATTGCCTTCAAAAATACCTTTTTTGGCTCTTCCTTTTCCTAAAAGCGCTTTTAATTCCTCGGCAGAGGCTCCTCTGGCTTCGGCTTCTTCTACCGCTGATGTAAATGTTCCTTTTATCAAACGGGTAGGCGCTAATTTCTTTAATAATAGTTTGGTATCTCCCTCATTCAGGTTGAGGCATAATTTCTTGAATTCCTCGTGGGCGGAACTTTCCCGGGTTAATGCAAAGCGCGTCCCGATTTGTACGCCTTCAGCTCCTAAACAGAATGCAGCCAGCATCGCTTCTCCGGTGCCGATACCTCCGGCCGCTAAAAGCGGGAGGGATGTTGCTTTCCTGACCGCGGGGATAAGGCATAAAGTAGTTGTTTCTTCCCGTCCGTTATGTCCGCCGGCTTCAAAACCTTCTGCTACGATAGCATCAACGCCTGCTTCTTCACACTTTGCGGCAAACTTGGAGCTGCTCACTACATGAGCCACTTTAATACCCTTTTCCTGTAAATGCTTTGTCCACGTTTTGGGATTTCCGGCAGAAGTAAATACAATCCCGACTTTTTCCTCGATCAGTATGCCCATAATTGTTTCAATCTCCGGATACATCAAAGGCACGTTTACTCCGAAGGGCTTGTTTGTAGCCTTTTTGCATTTACGTATATGTTCACGTAAAACTTCGGGATGCATTGATCCGGCCCCGATCAGACCTAAACCTCCGGCGTTGCTTACTGCCGAAGCCAATTCCCATCCACTGCACCAAACCATACCTCCTTGTATAATAGGATAGGCAATATTAAATAATTGACAGATACTGTTCATGTTTTGTTTGTGTTTAGAAGAAACGGTTTTGAATTTACGAATCATTCTTTTCAGCCTTTTTTGCGTCTTTGAATCAATCAAATCCATCAAAAAATCAGCTAAAAA
>DAIPZX010000253.1:0-3850 GCA_036781995.1 Massilibacteroides sp.
TTGTTTTTTGTCTTTCTCTTTTGCCAGGAAGATATGCTGGTTTCAGGACTGATCGCTACCTTGCTTGTCCTTTCCGCGATTTTATGTTACGCGTTTTTCAGGCGGAATGATTGGCGTATAATTTATTTGCTGGTGATGATCCCTGTTCTTTACTGGCTCGTTGGCTTCGCGGTATTTCTTTTTCCCGTTCTATGTTTATTCATGGAATGGGTTGTGTGGAGAAAGATAAATATACGGACTCTGAGCATCATCAGCCTGCTTGCTTTTGCTTTGCTGTTGGCTGTTCCCCGGCTGTCGCAATTACTTCAACCTCAATACCCCATAAGCCGATTCTGGCTGGCGGGAGATTATTACAGGTTTGTAACGCATCTGAATCCGGGTATAATCTATACTTTGCTTGCTGTCGCTGTTATCCCTGTCTTGTCGAGATGGCTTCCTGACTTACAAACAAAAGGAAGACGAATAGTTGTTCGGGTTTTGCAGTTTGTACTGATCTTTTTGGTTATGGATGGGATAATAGGTTTTGGAGCAGACTGGAAGAAAGAAGAATTGATGGGGTATGACTATTATGTGCGCATGAAGCGATGGAACAATATAATTGATAAAGCGAACAAGGTAGCTCCGGATAGTCCGCAAACTGTAGCCGCATTGAATCTGGCGTTAAGCAAGCGGGGGTATATGGGGGATTATCTGTTCTATTATTTTCAGAATGGTTCCGATGGATTGATTCCAAATCATACCGTGGATTATATCCTGCCGGTTATGATTGGTGAGATCTATTACCATATTGGATTAGTCAACAGCGCGCAACGGTTTGCTTTTGAAGGAATGGAGTCGATCCCGGATTACCGGAAAAGTGTGCGTTGTATTCAGCGACTTGCCGAAACCAACTTGATCAATCGGCAGTATAAGGTGGCCGAAAAGTATCTGAGTCTATTGCAACAGACCCTGTTTTATAAGGATTGGTCTACAGATGTTATTTCCATTTTGTATAATGAAGAGCAAATAAACTCACATCCGGAATGGGGAGAGTTGAGGCGTTCTGCCTTACAGGAAGATTATTTATTTATCAATGAAGATAAGCAACTGCTGTTTGCCGCTTTATTGGATCAGAACCCGGACAATCATGTAGCGGCAGATTATTTGTTGGCACAGAATCTGCTGGATAAAGACCTGCTTTTGTTTCAGGAGAATCTGCGAAAAAGAATTGAAGCAACTGATTGTGAAATAATCCCCGTCAGTTATCAGGAAGCATTGGCTTTTATGCAAGACGTAACCGGACAGCGTGAAGATATATACTCTTGCATAAGTAATGAAGTACAACAGCGATACGAAGCCTACCGACAAGCTCGTTCGGTACAAGTTGCTTCCGAAGCGGTGGTTCGGAAGAACTTTGGAAATACCTATTGGTATTACTTGCATTATAGAGGTGGGCAACCTAAGTTTTAAATAGAATAAGCACGTAATGGATAAACTAAAGAAAATCACCTGCTTCATAAGTGTAGTTCTACTGATCGTCTTGATGGGTTGCGGTGAGAAACCCGAAAATATCACTCAGGCAGACGAGTTGCCGGCTATTTATCCGGATTATACAGGGGTGACTATCCCTGCTGAAATAGCTCCCCTTAATTTCACTTGGGAAGGTGAAGCCGATCATCTTTATGCTGTTGTAGAGGACGAAGCCGGAAATCGGATGGAGGCAGGCGGGAAGAAGGATGTTCGGTTTCAAGTCAAGACTTGGCATAAGATGTTGGATGCCAATAAAGGTAAAAGCCTGCAAGTTACCGTCATGCGTAAGACTGACGACAATTGGATAGCCTACAAACCCTTTGCTATTCATGTGAGTCCCTGTCCGATTGACTTCGGACTATGTTACCGACTGATCGCGCCCGGTTATGAAGCCTATAGCAAGATGGGTATCTACCAGCGATCTTTGTCGGATTTCAAACAAACAGCATTGATTGAAAACACGCTGGTACCCGGTAGTTGTGTGAACTGTCATTCGTTCAAACAAACAGATACGCGGTATATGAATCTGCATATTCGTGGAAGTCATGGCGGCACATTGCTCAGGCAAGAAAACAAGAATGAACTTTTGTCACTCAAAACGGCCGAATTAATCAGTGCGGGAGTGTATCCCTATTGGCATCCTTCCGGAAAGTACATAGCCTATTCAGTCAACCAGACCCAACAGTCTTTTCATACGCATGCGAATGAACGGGTAGAAGTGTTTGATCACGAATCGGATGTTATCGTTTATGATATTGAGCAAAACCGTATCTTGACTTCACCTTTATTGAGCACGGATGGTTTTGAAACATTTCCGTCTTTCTCTCCGGACGGAGAGACGCTGTATTTCTGTTGTGCTGAACAACGAAAGTTGCCCGAGGAAGCCAAAGAGGTGCGTTACAATCTTTGTAGTATTGCATTTGATAGCCAACGCGGTGCTTTCGGAGAAAGGATAGACACCTTAGTCTATGCCAGTGCAAATCAAAAGAGCGCTTCTATTCCTCGCCCCTCGTATGATGGAAAATATATTATGTACGGGTTGGCAGACTATGGCAGCTTCTTTATCTGGCACAACGAAGCTGATCTCTGGCTGTTAGATCTGACGTCAGGAGAACAACGCCCATTGACAGAGGCAAACAGTCCTTTTGCCGAAAGCTATCATAGCTGGAGCAGTAACAGTCATTGGTTCGTATTCGCCAGTCGACGGGACGACGGTCTTTATACGCGCCTGTATCTGTCTTCCATTGATGAGGAGGGAAAGATAAGCAAACCTTTCCTGTTGCCGCAACGAAATCCGGCAGTTAACGACCCTTCTTTCTTTTCTTATAATGTGCCGGAGTTTGTTTCGTCTCCTGTAAAGATGGATATCAGGGAAGTAGAACGGAAAATTCTCTCGGACGAAAGAAAACAGGCGGTGATCTCAAAATAGTATAAAGTTATATTTGAAAATTAAACGCTGTTCAACCTATAGTTAAGTTTACTACTTTTGTATTTCTAAACGATAGAATCGAAAATGAAAAAGAACTCTTTAGCGGCATGGATGGAAGCGGCCAGACCGAAGACATTGCCCGCCTCCATCAGTCCGGTATTATTGGCATCTGCCCTTGCATGGCAGGACGGTGTGTTTGATGCCGTACCTGCTTTTTTATGTTTATTGGTGGCGTTGTTTGCGCAGATTGCCAGTAATTTTGCCAATGATTATTTTGACTTTAAGAAAGGGGCAGACACGGAAGAGCGTCTTGGTCCTGAACGTGCCGTAGCTTCGGGCTGGATTAAACCGAAGCGTATGCTGGTCGGAACATTTGTTGCTTTAGGACTGGCTTGCCTTTGCGGATTATTCCTTTTATTCTATGGCGGTTGGATACTGTTACCGGTGGGCGTAGCTATCGCACTTTGTGTACTCGCTTATTCAGCAGGACCTTTTCCCTTAGCATATAATGGTTTGGGGGATGTATGTGTTGTTCTTTTCTATGGTATTATTCCCGTTTGTTTTACCTATTATGTGCAGGCAAATACATTTAGCATTCTATCTTTACTGTTAGCTGTTGCGGTTGGCGCGTTATCGGTAAATATTTTGCTCGTGAATAATTACCGGGATTATGAACAGGATAAGAAAGCGAAAAAACGAACCACGATCGTCTTGTTCGGTCGGCGTTTCGGATTGATATTATACCTGGTGAATGGCTTGATTGCTTTGTTATTGGTATTGCCTTTAGTCTCCATGTTGCCCGCGTTATCCTGGCAGGTAGGACTTTTAGGCGTATTCTTTATTTTATTTTATTTAGTCTGGAGAGAAATGGCAGGAACGGAAGGTAAATTATTGAATAAAACGTTAGGAAAA